>JAAYNT010000012.1 GCA_012520715.1 Acholeplasmataceae bacterium | reverse complement strand
GCTCATAACCCGAAGGTCGAGAGTTCAAATCCCTCCCCCGCAACCAAATAAATGGTCTCGTGGTGTAGTGGTCAACATGCCTGCCTGTCACGCAGGAGATCGCGGGTTCAAGTCCCGTCGAGACCGCCATTTGTTGGCTCGGTAGCTCAGTCGGTAGAGCAACGGACTGAAAATCCGTGTGTCGCCGGTTCAATTCCGGCCTGAGCCACCACTGGCTAGCTAAAACAACAGCTTCGGCTGTTTTTTTATTTATGTAATTACGACAAAACATACATTGAAAAGTTGACAAAACATACATTGAAAATATGACAAAACATACATTGAAATATTGACAAAACATACATTATATAATATAATAGCATTGTGAGGTGGTTTTGTGAGTACTAAAAAAATATATTTACCGCGATTAATTGAAAAAAATATAGAAACATCAATGTTAACTAATGGATGTATAGTTATTGAAGGTCCAAAATGGAGTGGCAAGTCGACAACTGCAGAAAGATTTGCTAAAAAAGTCGTTAAATTACAAAGGCCGGCAACTTTCAATCAATATAAGTTGTTATCAGATGTTGGTGATTCAAAATTATTTGATGGTGAGAAACCACTTTTATTTGATGAGTGGCAAAAAATTCCAGAATTATGGGATTATATTCGTGCTGAGATAGATGATACAGGAGGTAAAGGTTTATTTATCTTAACAGGATCTGCTAAACCAATTGATGATAAGAATAGACATAGTGGAATCGGTCGATTTAAAAAAATTACTATGAGAACAATGAGTTTATGGGAAAGCAATGAAAGCAGCGGGGAAGTATCTTTAGAAAAACTATTCAATAATGACGATAATATAACCGGAACTAACGTTCATTCTCTAGAAGATATAGCATATTTGATTTGTCGTGGAGGATTTCCAGAATCAATTACTGAACAAAATAAAGAACTAGCACTTAATTATTCCAAAGACTATGTTGAATCATTAGTTGAAAGTGATATAGTTAATGTTGATGGAATAAAAAGAAATCCGACAAGAGCTAGAAATATACTAAGATCTTATGCAAGAAATATTTCAACATCAAATGCACTAACAAAAATTCAAAAAGATATTGAATCAAATTTTGAAATAGAAGATATGAGAACCATTTACTCATATGTTAATGCTTTAACCAAATTATTTGTGATTGAGGAAACAGAAAGTTGGACTCCAAGGTTAAGAAGCAAAACAACAATAAGAACAACCAATACTAGACATTTTGTTGATCCATCAATTGCTACTTCGATATTACATGCAAGCCCAAATGATTTAATGAATGATTTAAACACTTTAGGATTACTATTTGAAAATTTAGTAATTCGAGATTTAAGAGTATATGCTCAAACACTACATGGCTCAGTCTTTAACTATCGTGATCGAGATGGATTAGAAGCGGACGCTGTAGTCCACTTAAATGATGGAAGATGGGGGTTAATAGAAATAAAGTTAGGCGGAGAATCTCTAATTAACGAAGGAGCTAAAAGCTTAATTAAATTAAGTGAGAAAATTAATCATGAGAAAATGAATAAACCATCATTTCTTGCTGTTATTACAGCTGTTGATAAATTTGCATATAAAAGAAAAGATGGTGTGTTAGTAATTCCAATTGGATGCTTAAAACCATAAATCACTTATGATTGTAGAAACTACAAACATTTGAAAATTTATGATAAAATAGATACAGTAATTAAGAAATTGGTGATACACATGAAAGGTTATTATTTTGGTGTCGATGTAGGTGGAACTGAAATTAAGTTTGGTTTGTTTGATGACTTACAAAGATTAATTGATACTCATAAAGTTAAAACTCCTAAAGAAGATGTAAGAAAAGAAATAGTAGAAACTATTTTTAATGTTGTTATGGAGAAATTAGATGAACAAGAAGCTAGCTTAAATGCTTTACTTGGAATTGGAGTAGCAATTCCAGGTCCAGTCATTGATGGTATTATTTCAACATGTGCTAATTTAGATATTGGAACTAACTTTGATATTGCAACAAAAATTAAAGAAAGATTTCAAAAATCTCACTTAAAAGTAGTAGTTGGAAATGATGCTAATTTAGCAGCTTATGGAGAATATAAATATTTAAATAACAATAAAATTAAAGATGCATTATTTATAACTTTAGGTACTGGTATTGGCGGCGGAGTTATTATTAATCGCCAATTAGTAACTGGTTATACTGGTTCAGCTGGTGAAATTGGTCACATCCCTTATAATCTTAACAACAAACGCTTATGCGGTTGTGGTAAGTTTGGTTGTGTTGAGACTGTTGCTGGAACTAGTGGTATGATCCAAACAGCTGAAGAGTTAATGAAAAAAGAAAAAAGTGTAATGGAAAAGCAAACCATTACACCCAAACTTATTTTTGATAGTGCTAAAGCCGGAGACTTTGTTGGTATTAAAGTAGTAGACTCAGTTGCAAAAGCAATTGGAGAAATGGCAGTTGCAGTTAGTTTAGTATATGATCCTGAAGTAATTATTATTGGCGGAGGGGTTGCTAGAGCGGGAGAGTTTTTATTATCAAAAATAAACTATCACTTCCAAAAAGAAGCAAGATTTGGAACAGTTAATGCTAAATTTGAAATGGCAAAATTAGGTAATGATGCAGGCTTTTACGGGGCATATTACTTATTATTAGAATAATAATCAAATTTAACAAATTACCGGCTTTGAGCCGGTTTTTTAATAAATTTAGTTGATATTTCAATTTGAGAGTATAAATAATAAGAATGGCGAAGAATAGTTAAAATATTAAAATTAATGAAATATAAACCAAAAACAGAGTAAAAATTGCTAGTTGGGAAAAAGGTGCTAATTTTTCTTATTATATATAATAAGTAGGTCAAAAAGTGTTGTTTTTTATTAATTTTAAAATAAATGATTAAATTGTTTGCATTGCATATTATATTATTATATAATAAACACGCTGTGCAAATTTTGTAGCACAAAAGGCTTAGATGTGGAAGGTTATTGGAACGCCGATAGCCGTTGTCGAGTTTCAAACAATTTCCACGGAGCAAGTCTAGACTAGAGATAGGCGAAAGGAGAATAAAAAATGGCAAAGAAAAACGTAATCAAAATTAGACTTAAATCATACGATCATAAATTAATCGATGATGCAGCTAAAAGAATTGTGGATAGCGTAGTAAAAACAGGAGCAGAAATCGTAGGTCCAGTTCCACTACCAACTAAAAAAGAAATCTTCACAGTATTACGTTCACCACACGTTAACAAAACAAGTCGTGAACAATTCGAAAGAAGAACCCACAAAAGACTAATTGAAATCGTTAATCCATCAAGAAGAACAATTGAAGCATTAATGCACATTGACCTTCCAAGTGGAATTGACATTATGCTAAGACAATAACGAAATAATAAAAAGAAAGGAAAATAGTTATGAGCAAAGGAATCTTAGGTAGAAAAATTGGAATGACTCAAATCTTCAATGAAAACGGTCAATTAATTCCAGTAACTGTCGTTGATGTCGCTGATAACGTTGTATTGCAACAAAAAACAATTGAAAAAGACGGATATGTTGCAACTCAAGTTGGATATGACACTAAACGAGAAACACTAGCGAACAAACCAGAAATGGGACATGTTGCTAAAGCTAACTCAGCACCTAAGCGCTTCGTTAGAGAAATACGCTTTAAAGAAGGGCAAAACGAATTAGCAGAGTTAGAAGTAGGAGCTGTAATCAGCCCTGATATATTTTCTGAAGGAGAAGTTGTTGATGTAACAGGAACTTCTAAAGGTAAAGGTTTTCAAGGAAACATTAAAAGACATAACCAAAGAATGGGTTTTAAATCACATGGTTCTAGATACCATCGTGGTCCAGGATCAATGGGAGCAGTTAAAGGTAACTTAAAAGGTAAACCACTTCCAGGTCAAATGGGACATGAAAGAGTAACAATCCAAAACTTAGTTATTGCTAAAGTTGACGTTGAAAAACAAGTAATTTTAATTAGTGGCTCAATCCCTGGACCTAAAAAAGGTTTAGTTATGATTAAGTCAGCTGTTAAATAGGAGGTCAGAACATGAAAGTACAAGTATTAAATCAACAAGGTGCTAAAGTTAGTGACCTAGTATTAAATGAATTAGTATTCGGAATTGAACCACATCAAGGTGCAATCTATGAAGTAGTAAAAGCACAACGTGCGGCTATGCGTCAAGGTACACACGATGTTAAAGGTCGTTCTGAAGTAAGAGGTGGAGGAAGAAAACCTTGGAGACAAAAGGGAACAGGACGTGCCCGTCAAGGTTCAATTAGATCACCACAATGGGTAGGCGGAGGAGTAGTCTTCGGTCCTACACCAAGAAGCTACCGTGTAAAAGTTAATCAAAAAGTAAGAAACTTAGCACTACGTTCAGCATTATCACACCACGCTAGTGAAGGTTCACTAATCGTTGTTGATAAAATTGAATTTGCTGCACCAAAGACAAAAGATTTTACACAAACATTAGAAGCTTTAAAAGTTAACAAAAAAGTATTAGTAGTTGATACTAAACTTGAACAAAATTTAGTGTTATCATCAAGAAACATTAACACAGTTCAAGTTGGACTTGCTAATCACGTAAGTGTTTATGATATTTTAAACGCTCACCAATTACTGTTAACAGTTGAAGCAGTTAAATATTTTGAGGAGGCCCTACAATAATGAGACATTTTGATATTATTAGAAAGCCAATTATTACTGAAAAATCAATGCAATTAGTTGAATCTAACAACTCATATACATTTGAAGTTGATAGAAAAGCTAATAAAGTAGAAATTAAAAAAGCTATTGAAGAGATTTTTGGAGTAACAGTTGTGTCTGTAAAAACAATTAATGTTCGTCCTAAAAAGAAAAGAATGGGCCAATATGAAGGATATACATCCGCATACAAAAAAGCTATTGTTAAATTGATCGATACTGATTCAATTGAAGCATTCGCTATTTAGTATGAAAGTGAAAATTAGAGGAGGTTTTAACTATGGCGGTTAAAAAATACAAAGCAACGACGCCAGGACGTCGTAACATGAGTGTCTTAACTAACGAAGAAATTACAACGACTACTCCTGAAAAATCACTACTTGCGCCAATCACTCGCTCGGGT
>JAAYNT010000105.1 GCA_012520715.1 Acholeplasmataceae bacterium | reverse complement strand
ATCTCCTTCAGTAACAACTAATATTCTTCTAGTCATTTGACGGATAATTAACTCAATATGTTTATCATTAATACCAACGTCTTGTTTACGATATACTTTTTGAACTTCTTCTAAGATATATTTTTGAAAACAAATATTTAGAAAAAGCTATCAACCATTTAGAAAATACCGCAAGAGATAGAAAAGATAAATTTATTCATTATGGTATTATGCAAATTAAGGCAGGAACTCATGATGAAAAATCTATTAAAGATGCTTATCAAACCAGATTTGATCGTGTTCAAATGAGACATATCGTTTTAATCAATGCTTTAGTTGATAAAAATGGAAATACTGCCATGTTATTTTCTGAGGATTATTCTCCTACTATTTTTTACAAACATGTAGGAAATGAAATGATTAAATTAATTAAATAGTTCCTTTAATAGTAAAAAGAAGCCACGACGGCTTCTTTTTTATATTATTTTTCTTCTTTTGTATCAATATCTTTATCTAACTCTTCGTTATCATCTATTACTTCTTTATTTTCTGGTTCTTCTTTTGATTGTTTTTTCTTTTTGAAAAATTCTTTTATCTTTTTATTAAAGACAATTGCTAATACTATTAACGCTACTGGAACAATTATTAGTAAAAATGGAATTAGTGTTACAACCGCTTGCAAGAAAAACTTCATAGTTGCAAGTGTTGCAATCCAACCTCTTCTAAATGAACCACTTAATGTTTGGCCATATGGCGGTTGTGGATCAGCTTTACGTCCGTAAATATAAATCCTAACAGTACTATATTCTATTAATGAATCATATACTATTAAATCTCTTGATAGTTTGTTGTATTGTTCACGGTAATTTGTTAGTTGTTTTTCTATTTCTAACATTTCAGAAACACTTTGTGCTGATTCTTTTAGAGCTTCTAGTGTTTCAATGGATTTTTGAATTGAAGCTTTAATAGCTTCTGTATCGGAGTACTCTAGTGAAACATCTTTTGATGTTATATTTAGTGTTTTTGGTGAATAATTAGACTTAATATCTTCTAAGAAATCATTTAAGCGAATTGTTCTAATTCGAAGTGTAATTTGTACTGAATCGTTAGTTCGGTGTTCTGCTTCTACCCAATCTTCAGCTGGATTCATTTTTGATTTAATTTCATCACTAATTTTAATAAAATCATCAGAATTGATTCTAGCATCAACTGTATAAATAATTTTTCTTGCTGAGTCAGGTAATAAAATTGAAGACGAATCAGCTCCGCCTTCTCCTGCTGGCGCCTGATTTTGCCCAGAACAGCCTACTAATAAAAATAAACTAAATATTATTGTTAGTACTACTAATAATCTTTTTTTCATAATTATACCGCCTTATCTATATAGTTAATTATAACATGTTTGATAAAAAAAGACACATCCCATCGGACGTGTCTTTAATTAATTATTTATAAGAACTACCAAATCTTTCTGCTAAATCTGATAAATCTTGATCGGTATAACGATCTTCTTCTTGTTTAATAACTTCAGGGTCTTTTGCATATTCGAATT
>JAAYNT010000104.1 GCA_012520715.1 Acholeplasmataceae bacterium | reverse complement strand
CCTGCGTTTAACGCGGACTTTGACGGTGACCAAATGGCAGTTCACGTTCCATTATCACCAGAAGCACAAGCAGAAACAAGACTATTAATGTTAGCATCTAACAATATTCTAGCTCCAAAAGATGGTAAACCAGTAGTTACACCAGCTCAAGATATGGTCCTTGGTAATTACTACTTAACAATGGAAGAAGCTTATGATAAAAATAATCCAGATACACATATAAACCGTAATGAAGGAAGATTTTTCTCTAGCTTTGAAGAAGCGAATATTGCTCTTGCTAACGGAGAAATTGGTCATCACACAAGAATTGTTGTTAAACCTAGTTCAACTCATAAACAATTTACAGAAGAACAAAACGATAAATATTTAGTAACAACCATTGGTAAAATGATATTTAACCAAATACTGCCACCAAGTTTTCCTTATTTAAATGAAGCAAGTGATGAAAACTTACTAGAAAAAACACCAGATAAGTATTTCATTTCAAAAGGAGAAAATCCACAAGATTATTTCCAAAAATTATCAAGTGATGATATCCCACAACCATTTAAAAAAGGATTCTTATCAAAAATTATTGGTCAAGTATTTAAACTTTATGAAATAACTGAAACATCTAAGATGTTAGATGATTTAAAAGACTTAGGATTTAAATATTCAACTATTTCAGGAATTACAGTTTCAATTGCTGATATGAACGTATATCCTAAAAAAGATATCATCTTACAACAAGCTAACAACCAAGTTAACGAAATATTTGAACAATACGACTTAGGTATGTTAACAGATAACGAAAGAAAAACTTTAGTAATTCAAGTTTGGAAACAAGCCCTTGATGAAATTAAAGCCGGAGTTATCTCATCACTAGATCATAAAAACAACTTATTTATGATGAGTGATTCACGTGCTCGTGGTAGTATTGAAAACTTCGTTCAGTTAATTGGGATGAGAGGACTTATGAATAACCCGAAAGGGGAAACAATTGAAGTTCCAGTTCAAGCTTCATTTAGAGAAGGACTTACAGTATCAGAGTTCTTTATCTCGACTCACGGAGCGAGAAAAGGTTCAACTGATACAGCCCTTAAAACGGCTGAATCAGGCTATTTAACACGTAGACTAGTTGACGTATCTCAAGATGTTATCATTGTTGATGAAGATTGCGGTACTGAAAAAGGTATCGTTGTTGAAGAAATTGTAGTTGAAGATGACCAAAACATGAAAGTTGATTTAATTTCAAGAATTATTGGTCGTTATGCAGCTAAAGATATTAAAGACAAAAAAGAAGTATTTGTAAGAAGAAATGAACTAATTACTGAAGATATCGCACACCAAATTATTAACGCTGGTATTAAACAAGTAGAAATCCGTTCTAACTTATCATGCGACTCACCAAATGGTGTTTGTGCTAAGTGTTATGGATTAAACCTTGCAACTAATAAACCAGTTGAAGTAGGAGAAGCTGTTGGGGTAGTTGCCGCACAGTCAATTGGTGAGCCTGGTACTCAGCTAACGATGAGAACATTCCATACTGGTGGAGTTGCCTCAGGTTCAGATATTACAGCCGGTCTTCCAAGAGTTCAAGAGTTATTTGAAGCTAGAAATCCAAAAGGAAAAGCTGTTATTAGTGAATACCGCGGTAAAATTAAATCAATTACTACAAACAATCGTACAGGCGTACAAACAGTTGTAGTTAAAGATTTAAAAGACGTAGAACATTCATATCAAGTTGATCCAAACGTTGATATCTTAGTAAAAGAAAAAGATTTAATTGCACCAGGTGGTAAAATTACCCAAGGTTCAATTAATCCAAAAGAATTACTAAGAGTAGTATCAGTTGAAGCTGCTCAAAAATATATCTTAGAAGAAGTTCAAAAAGTATATCGTAAACAAGACGTTGGTATTAATGATAAACATATTGAGTTAATTATCCGTCAAATGACTAGAAGAATATTAGTTGTTACTGAAGGAGAT
>JAAYNT010000103.1 GCA_012520715.1 Acholeplasmataceae bacterium | reverse complement strand
TCCAAAAAGGAGTTTTTATTAATCTAAACAACCATTATTGACTAAGTATATAAAGGTTGTTAAAATAGACTTAAGTTATTTCATTACTAAATAGGAGGAGATAACTATGAAATTAAGAAATATATTATTAATATTAATCTTGATATTTACAGGAGTTTTTTTAACTAGTTGTCAAGATAGAGAAGTATCAATTAAATTTGACACTGGAGATGAAGAAATAGTTGTAAATCCAATCGTAGGTAAACCTGGAGAAACAGTGATTCAGCCCCGTAACCCAAACCGAATCGGACATAGATTTCTTTATTGGTCTTTTAACGGAGAAAAGTATGAATTTTCAGTTTTACCTAAAAGATCAATTACACTTGTTGCAGTGTGGGAAGAGCCACACTACATCACATTTGAAACTGATGAAGAAATAAAACCAATTAGATTATATAAAGGCGAGAGTTTAGATAATTTAATACCAACACTTGATACAAAAATTGATGAAGATGGAAAAGGCTATCGTTTTCTGTACTGGGAGTTAGAAGGTAAAGAGTTTACTTTAACTGAAATGCCAGATAGAGACATAACCTTAAGGCCTGCTTGGAAGCAAGGTTTAGTATTAAGATATGATCTTGGTGATGATAATCAAGAATTAAATCCTGATGTTTATTTTGAAGGAGAAACACTAGCTTTAAAAATACCTAGAAGCAAAGTAAATGAACAAGGTGTTAGTTTTAGGTTTGAAGGTTGGCTTTTAAATGACGAGGAATTTACTTTAACAAAAATGCCAAGCCATGACATAACAATAAGTGCTAAATGGGAAGATAAAATAGCAATCCATTTTAACACAGGTCAATCACCTATAGAAGTTCCATCGTTATATGCTGAACCTGGAGATAAAATTGAGGCTCCTTTAGTTAATCCAACTTTAGATAATCATTTATTTGCGGGTTGGTTTAAAGATGGTTTTCCGTATATATTTGATAAAATGCCTAACGAAACAATTGATCTAGTAGCACACTTTCAAGAAACTACAAGTGAGTATCATAGCATATCAACCCTACCTAAAATGTATATTAATTTAGAAAATAACTTCCCACTTTCTTATGTTGACAGGGAAATATATAGAAATGCACAAATTACCTTACAAAGCAATAATCCTTTAGAGCCAATTATTAGTAAATCAGCTGAGTTTAGAGGTAGAGGCCACGGTTCTTGGGAAGAGAGTAAAAAAGGTTATCGTATTAAATTTTATAATAAAACAGAGATGATGGGCAGCCCATCATCGAGACACTGGGTATTATTAGCTGGAGCTAACTTTAATGATGAAACACTTTATAAAAACGTAACAGCTTTTAATATGGCAAGAGATGTTATGAGTCATATTGAATATACAACATCAACACATTGGGTTGAGCTCTATGTAAATAGAGAATACCGAGGTGTTTATATGGTAATGGAGCATGTTCGAGTAGCAAAAGAACGTGTTAATATTGAATCAAAACACGGAATAATAGATACCGGTTATTTAATTGAATTAGATGCTTATGCTAGAGAAGATGGACCGGAAGGAATATATTGGTTTACAATACCAGGTGTTAAGCATCCGTTCGCTGTTAAATCACCAGATCCAGATGACTATTTAGATGAAGGCCTAACAGAAGCTGAATTTAGAGAACAAGTTAACTTTATTAAAAATTACACCGAACAAGTTTTTAATGCGGCACTTGGAAAAGATTTAAATGCTTTTAGGCAACTAGCTGATATCAACTCATTTATTGATATGTATTTATTACATGAAATATTTAAAAACACTGATACAGGCTGGAGTTCATTTTATATGTATAAAAAGCCAGGAGGCAAACTATTTGCAGGTCCAGCATGGGACTTTGACGCAACAGCTGGATCATCAAGAGGTGAGACATCACCTACAGGTTGGTATGTATCAGATACTGTTAGACAACACTCAGACTATACTGCAAGTGAGTTATTTATTAGTTTAATGGAAATACCAGAATTTAGACAAATGACTAGAAGTAGATGGCTTGAAATATCAGAGCCATCAAGAGTCTTTTTAAATAATTTAATTTCAGATGAAAAGTTAGAAGAGAATCAATTCGCATTTGGTAGAAACTTTCAATTTTGGGCTCATGATGAAAGTTATGGTGGATCAAAAGATCTACTTGTAAGACAACAAAAATGGATCGATGACACTAAAAAATTAAGAACTTGGTTACTAACAAGGTTTGACTGGTTAGATGAAGAATCTAATTGGTAATAATTAAAAAACAAAAAGGCTTTGAAGCATTAAACTTCAAAGCCTTTATCTTTTAGTATTAAAATTAATTACTCAACTCTTAAAGCATCTACTGGATCTTTATTTGCCGCCATTCGAGATGGAATTAATCCAGCAATAAATGCTAAAAATGTACTAATTGCAACAAGAGCTATTACATGAATAAAGTTTACTTGAGAGATATTTTTAACATTTGCGTAATGGTGAACAATAATGTTTAATGGAAATGTTAGTATAAATGTAATAAGCATTCCAAATACACCAGATGCAAAGCCAATGATTAAGTTTTCACTATTAAATGTTCTAGAGACATCTTTCTTTCTTGCGCCTAGTGCTCTCATTAATCCAATTTCTTTTGTTCGCTCAATTACTGATGTATAAGTAATAATGGCAATCATTATTGATGATACTACTAAGCTTACAGAAGTAAGTGCAATTAAAACAATAGAAATGGAATCAATAATATTTTTAGATAGTCTTGAAAATAAAATTGATTCATCAACATATACAATTGGTTTATCTAGAATATCTTTATTAGTTTCGTTATATAAATCAAGATGAGCTTTTACTT
>JAAYNT010000102.1 GCA_012520715.1 Acholeplasmataceae bacterium | reverse complement strand
ACTATTTGCTGGTTTTGATAATAGTTAATTATAACTTGGTTATCATTTAAAAACTTAATTAATTGATTATCATATTCATGGTTTAGTAACACTTCTTTAATTTCTAAAGATAAAATTAAATCTTGCATTTCTTGTTTAGTTAAACCTTTAGTAATATAACTCTCACCAGTAGAAATATCTATATACGCTAGATAATAACCAGCTTCACCTAAGGCAATTGCACCAAAGTAGTTATTTTTTTTCTCGTTTAGAATACCATCATCAATTACTTGACCAGGAGAAATTACTTTTACAACTTCTCTTTCAACTAATCCTGAACCTGGTGGGGTAACTTGTTCTGCAATAGCTACTTTAAAGCCTTTATTGATTAGTTTTTGAATATATGGCATCACTGCATGGTGTGGAACACCACACATTGGAATATCTTCGCCACCAGAACGCTTAGTTAAGACAATTTCTAAGACTTTTGATGCAATTATTGCATCATCAAAAAATAATTCGTAAAAGTCACCTAATCGAAAAAAGACTAGCGCATCAGCGTAGTCTTCTTTTATTTTTAAATACTGTTCAATCATTGGGGTATATTTAATTTCTTTACTCATAACTTCCCCCTTTATAGTTTAATTAAAATAAGCCGCCTTGGAAGTAATTAATTAATAAAAATACGACAAGTCCTAATAATACAATTGCAATGATCCAAGAACCAATTGTAAGGATATTATCAGCAACACTATCTTTTGACTGAGCAACAACTACATCAGCCGGCTCTTCTTCTGGTTGGTCAATTGGCATTTCACGAAGAACAAGCATTAAATCATTATAGTCTTGTTTAGCGTGTTTTTTATCTGACTTGAAAGCAGCTGTATTTAAAATAATTGGCTCTCCCATTTTTCTTTCTTCTATAACTTCTTCTGGTAGTTCTTCAGGAAGTTCTTCTACAGCTTCAACTTCTAAGACGTGATCGTGTAAAAGTCCTCTTAGATATCTAATTTCATCTAAAATTGGGCCGTAGTCTTCTTCTTCGTATTCTTCAACAACAACTTCTCTTACTTCAACTTCTTCTACTACTTCTACCACTTCTTCAACTTCTTCAACAACTGGAGCTGGTGCCATTGGTTCTGGTTCTTGCTCATAAGTTGTTGAATCGCTTGGTAAGAAATACATCTCTTTAGTTTGAGTTGCGTGTGATAAGATATATTCAATAATTTCTTCTTTCTTTAATTCAATTGAAGCTTTAACTTTGTTGTCTTTGGCAAATCTTTGCATTAAGACAATCGACATTTTTTTAATTTCTTGTTCTTTTTCTTCAGTTAAACCTTCTTCTCTTCGTTTTAATTCAGTAATAATAATTTCTGCAAGTTGATCTTTTTTAAGTCTTCTTGGAACTTTTACATCATATTTTTTACCTAGTTCACGAAGTTCAACAAGTGTTGAGCTTTTGTATAGTACTGGTCTAAAGTCATTTTGTGATAGACCATCAATTTCATGTGGCTCATCATAAAATGAATCTTTTAAAGCAAGGTTATATTCGAGGATGTCTTCATCACTTAATTGGTTATATTTTTTACTAGTTTCAACTAATTTATGGAAGTCTTTGTCATCAACTTTTTTATCCATCATATAAGAAAGTAGTTCAACCCATAACTGTTCTAAATATTTTTTATTTAAACTTGTTGAGTTATAAAACTTAAGCAAGCTTTCAAGTTGAAATTCAGAATATCTTAAAAACCAAGTTAAACGATATCCTAACTCATCTGCTAAATTAGCTCTTTCTTCGATTGTTTTTGAAACTGGTTCGTGTAAAACACCTTTTAAAACTTCAATTTTTAATTTCTTTGGAACAGTTAATCCGATTCCTTTTAAAAAGTTACTAAACTCTTCACTTGGTAAAAATGCTAGTTTAGAAACTAAATCGTTTACTACATGTTCCACGCCATTAATAACTATTGTAGTATTTCTTTGTAATTTGCTCATAACCATACCTCCCAGGCAACATATCATTAATAATATATAATATTATTGATTAATTATCAAGAAATTATCTATAATATGTGAAAAAACTAACATTAAGGCGATTTTTCACTGATAGATAGTCCGATT
>JAAYNT010000101.1 GCA_012520715.1 Acholeplasmataceae bacterium | reverse complement strand
TAGTAAAAATACTAATGCTACTGCTCCAAACACTTCAAAAGCAGTTAGAATACTTACTTCTTTTCCACTTTTCTTAATTGATTTAATATTAAACTCGCTACCAATACTAAATGCAATAAACGCTAGTGCAATTTCTGATAAGAACTTTAAAGATGATTGGTCAGCAGGTGTAATTATTCCTTCAAATCCTGGTATTATTAGTCCAACTGATGGACCTAGAAGTAATCCAAAAACTAAGTAACCAGAAACATTAGGTAATTTTAATAATTTAGCTACTTGACCTCCAATAAAACCAATAAATAATACTGCTGCTAGTTTTAATAATAATAATTCAGTATTTCCCATTAATACTCTCCTCTCCGAATTAAATAAAAAAACGCATAACCAAGTTATACGCTTAATCACTCCTATGAGGTTAGCTGACGGGTTCAGGCAATTAAGTTGCCTTACTCTAATTAGAGATTCACCCCATAAATAATGGGTCCCCCACTCGAATGATTCGGAGTTCAATCTATAAATAGATTAGCAAATTGACTACCTTTTGTCAATGATTACATTTATTAAAAAACCAATCCACGAAGGATTGGTTTAATTATAGAAAATTATTGTTAAATTATCGTATTCAGTAATTCTTTTTGGTTAATATAATTATTTAAATTAGATAAGACTAATTTTTCTAATCGCTTGTCATTTTTAGTAGATGAAGGTGTGTTATGAGGTGTAATATATAAGTTTTTAACGCCCCATAGTTTAGAGTCTTCATCAATTGGCTCTACATTAAATACATCTAAGTAAGCACCTCTTATTTTTCCCTTTTCTAAAGCATCAACTAACGCTTCTTCATCGTGTGTTCCAGCTCTACCTACATTAATATAAAATGCATCCAGCTTCATTTTACTTATTAACTCTTTTGAAAATAAATTAGTAGTAGACTCGTCTAGTGGTAGCGTATTAATAATATAATCACTTTCGCTAACTAATTTTTCTAATCCTTCTTGGTTTGTATAAACTTCATCGAAAGGTCCTAATACATTTCTACTTCTAAATACCAAAGATGTAATTCCAAACGGTTTTAATCTTTTTAAGATTTCTTCAGCAATAGAGCCACCACCTAAAAAACCTACTTTTGAATCAGTTAATTCTATAAAGTCATTATGTTTAATCCACTCGTGATTTTCTTGTTGAAGTTGATAAGTTTTTAATCCTCTATTTACATATAAAATATGAGCAATTACTGATTCTGCAATTGGAATACTAAATGCGCCTCTAGCATTTGTAAGTTTTACATTTTTAGATTTTAAATAGTTTAAATCTAATTGGTTAAATCCAGCTGTAGTTAGCAAAATATATTTTAAGTTAGGTAAGTTTTCGTAGTATTTATATACTCCGTAAACGGAGCCTGCAAATACTTCAACTTCGCTAGTTAGATCATCTACTATTTCATATTTAGCAGGAATTTTAGTTAAGTCTAATATTTCTTTAATACCTGGTGTAATATACAACTTCATTATTATCAGCCCCTTTATAATTTTAGTATATCATAAAAGATAAGTGTTATTAAGGTCGTTGCAAGAAAAAACCGCTCGGTAAAAGAGCGGTTTTATTAATATTATTAAATTAATTCTTCAATAATGTCGATTACTGAACCAGCGCCTACTGTTTTTCCACCTTCACGAATAGAGAACTTAGTTCCTTTTTCAACTGCGATTGGGTGAATTAATTCAACGATCATTTCAGTGTTATCGCCTGGCATAACCATTTCTA
>JAAYNT010000100.1 GCA_012520715.1 Acholeplasmataceae bacterium | reverse complement strand
TTCTAACTTAGTAGTATCACTTACCCAGTCATTTCCAATTGTATCTTCTAAAATTGAAACAAGCTCAGGGTTAATATGATAACACCAACGACGGTGTGTAATACCGTTAGTTTTATTGTTAAATCTTCCTTGGTAGTGTTTGTTAAAATCACTGAAGACAATATCTTTTAAAATTGAGGTGTGAAGTTTTGCTACACCATTAACTGAAAATGAACCAACAATGGCTAGATTAGCCATTCTTACAACATTATCTTTAATAATTCTTAACTTAGAAATGTACTCAGTGTCTTTGCCGTAAAGCTGGGTTAGTCTTTCAATAAAACGACGATCAATTTCTTCAGTAATCGTATAAATTCTTGGTAGTAATTGCTTGAAGATATTAATTGGCCATACTTCTAATGCTTCATATAAAATCGTATGATTTGTATATGCACAAACTTTAGATGTAATTTGCCATGCTTCATCCCATTCTAGTTGTTCTTCGTCAACTAAAATTCGCATTAATTCTGGAATAATTAATGTTGGGTGAGTGTCGTTAATTTGAAATACAACAAAATCAGCTAAATTTTTAACTGTGCCGTGATTTTTCTTGTGCTGTTTAATAATTGAGTTAATTCCTGCAGATGAGAAAAAGTATTGTTGTTTTAATCTTAAAATTTTACCAGCTACTGTATCATCATTTGGATATAACATTTCAGATATTTCTCTTACCTTTTTATGGTAGTCATGAGAAACAAATGAAAATTCCATATCACTTGCTTCAGCATTCCACATTCTTAGTGTGTTAATGACATTATTTTTATCACCAATAATTGGCATATCATATGGAACAGCTTTAACATATTCAGCATTAACATGCTTAACATCAAGTGAACCATCTGGTTTTAAGCCAATTTCAATATGGCCATAAAACGGGATATTAACCGCTTCTTCTTGACGTCTAATTTCCCAGACATATTGGTCTTTTAACCAGCTATCTGGTAATTCGATTTGATAACCATCTTGAATAATTTGCTTGAAAAAGCCGTAACGGTAACGAATGGTTTGTCCCATTACAGGTAAGGCAAGTGATGCTGATGAATCTAGAAAACATGCCGCAAGTCTTCCAAGACCACCATTTCCAAGTCCGGCATCGGCTTCTCTGTGTTCAACATCATTTAGATCAATACCTAAATCATTAAAGGCATCTTTTACAACATGATAAACTCCGTAGTTTTGTAAGTTGTTTGTAATCATTCTGCCCATTAAAAACTCCATTGAGAAATAATAGGCAACTTTTAAGTTGTTTTTCTTAATTTTTTCATTATTTTCATACCACTTTAAACCAATTTCATCCATCAACATTTGACCTAGTACCATATATTGTTGGTACGGTGTTGATTTTTCAAATGGTATTGCGTATTTATTAATAATGTTTTGTTTAAACTGTTTGGTAAATGTTTCTTTGTTTTTAAAGTGACTCATTTTATCCCCTTCTTCCTATATTTTAAAATCATTCCCGTAAGTGGTCCGATTTTTACTTTTATGTGTTGATTAAACTTATGTCGTGGTTCTTTAATTGTTTTTAGTGGTAAGCCGTTATATTGATCGCTTCCGTAATAAATTCCTTTATCACTATTTAATATTTCTTCATATTCTCCTTCAAATGGCACGCCAATTTCATATTCATGATAAACATTTGGTGTCATATTTAATACTACTACCGAGTGTGAGTTTTCACCCCAGCGGATATATGAGTATATTGATTGTCTAGCATTATCTGCATCAATCCACTCAAATGTTTTTGGATCTTGATCCATCTCGTAAAACTCAGGATGATGTTTGTAAACTGATGTTAGATCAATAAAGTATCTTTGAAATTGGTTATGAGCAGGAAAATCTAATAAATTCCAATCAAGTTCTCTATTAACATTCCACTCAGCAAAATGTGCAAATTCTTGTCCCATAAATAATAACTTTTTACCTGGAAAAGTCATCCAAAGAGTAAGTAAGTTTCTATAATTTGCAAACTTTTGGAAATAATCACCAGGCATTTTTGTTAGCATACTACCTTTACCATGCACGACTTCATCATGTGAGTAAGGTAGGACAAATTGCTCGGAAAATGCATATGTTGAACCAAATGTAATATTATGGTGATGCCATTTTCGATAAATTGGGTCTTTTTTATAATAACTAAGAGTATCATTCATAAAGCCCATATTCCATTTATAGTTAAAACCAATGCCTCCAGCATTTACAGGTTTAGTTACACCTGGATGTGCACTTGAATCTTCAGCAATAAACAGTAGTCTATCATCAATACTAAAAAGTTCATAAGATAGTTGTTTTAAAAAGTCAATTGCTGGTTGGTTTACACCGTCATTAGGATTTCCGTGATGATAGTCTAAATTACTTACTGCATCAATTCTAAATCCATCAACATGAAAGTATTTAACCCAAAAAGCAAGTGCTGATAACATAAAACTTTTAGTAGGTCCTTTGGAAAAATCTAAATTAGCTGTTCCCCAAACGACATTTTCTCTTTGATACGGATCATCTATTTCATATAGTGGGGTTCCATCAAAGAAATATAGTCCGTGTTCATCACGGTTAATATGACCTAAAACCCAGTCTATTAATACACCAATTCCAGCTTGATGTAACCTGTCAATTAAATACATTAAATCTTTTGGAACACCGTATCTTGAAGTGGCTGCAAAAAAGCCAGTTCCTTGATAACCCCATGAGTCATCAAGCGGGTGTTCATAAATTGGTAAAAATTCAACATGAGTGAAATTATGTTCTTCTAAGTAGTCGATTAGTTGCTCGACTATTTCATTATATTTAATAAACTCACCATATCTCCTACGCCAAGAGCCTAGGTGCATTTCATAAATTAAAATTGGTTTATCATATGGTTTTGGCTTAGTATACTGCCAAACATCATCATTCCATTGGTAACCATCAATATCATAAACTTTTGAAGCATTAGCTGGTCTTACTTCACTAAAATGTGCATATGGATCAGCTTTGTATAGTACTCTACCATCTTGGGTATATACTTCATACTTATAAATGTTCCACTCTAAATTTTCGGGAATTTCAATTGACCATACTCCGTAGTCATTGATTTTTGTTAGTTCATGTTTCCAGCCCTCAAAATTATTATAAGAACATATTAGTTTTACAGCGACTGCATTTGGTGCATACACTGTAAAACGGGTAGCTATAATTTTGCCGTTTTCATCTTTGATTAAATGTGAACCAAAGAGTCTGTAGGCATCTTTTAACTTACCTTGATCAAAAAAATACAAATCTTCAGCTGATGGATACCATTTCATTTTTAATTTCACTCCTCTATTTTTTTAATATCGTCTAATTTATAACCTCTACGTAATAACCTTTGTGTAATTTGATATTTTAATTCATTTTTAGTTAAATCTTTTACTTCAAGTCTTGATTTAAGGCGATAATATTCTTTTTCTAGATCTATTGATTCATCATAATCAATATTAGCTAGATGGCGTGATAATACTTTGGTAATAATATTTAGTGTAAAACCCTTGTTGTAGTATTTACGAATTAGTTTTTGTTCAAAAGACTTAATTGAAGATTTAATCTTTCTTAATTCCTTACTAAGTAAGTTATCTAATATTTCTTCTTCATCAATTAATTCTACTACTTCGTTTATTATTTCTTTATTAACACCATTTGTTAATAAGTTAGCCTCAATTTTTCTAGGGCCCCACTGGTATTGTTTTAAGTCTTTATAGTTAAGTGCGTACTCATAATCATCAAGATAACGAAGTTTATATAACTCAGTAATTACTTGATTTAGAACTGGTTTTGAAATACCTTTTTCAATTAAGTATTTTCTCAACATATACTCACTTTGCATACTTGAAAGACGTTTTAGTGCCATTTTGTAATAAAAATAGTATTGATTATCAAGTATTACTAACTCTAGGTTAGCAACCTCACTACTAGAGTATAAGCGGTATTTGTGTACTACTTCGGGCTCTAGTTTAATTTTTGTTTCTTCATTTTCTAAGTAATAATTAGTTTTTACTTTAACTACTTTCATTTTTTAAGTAAGTGAACAATTTGATTATCGTTTAAATAATTATCAGAGTGTAATCTGTAATCAGTAAACATTTCATGCATTGTTTCTAAGTTATAAATTCCATCTGCAGTTAAACCTTTATCAGTTTGGAATTGTTTTAATGCATCTTCAGTTCCTTGATCAAAGTAACCATCTTCTCTAATATTTAAGTTGTATAATACGTTTAAATATTTTTGAACGTTTATTAACTCCATACTAACTTGATCAAGTTTTATATCTTCTTTATATTTAACATTTTCAAATGCTAAAATACCTAATTTATCAAGTGGTAAAACTGGTAGTGGATTAGTATCTTTATCCATAATTTGATAATTACCATAATGCCAATAACCAGCAGTATATCTAATAGATACCATTATACTTTTAGTTAAACTTTCTGTGACAGTTGATTGGTAGATATTTTTACCAAATGTATTTTCTCCATATAAAGTATAACCACTATGATAGTGAAGCGCGGCCGCTAGCATTTCTGATGCTGATGCGCTTTTACTATCAACAAGCACTTTAATATCATATGTTTTTTTCTCTTTTAATAACGCGCGGTAGTTTCTTGTATCACTACCGTCTTTAGATCTAATTCCAAAGACAACTGAGTTATTTTCATCTTGGGCGACTA
>JAAYNT010000011.1 GCA_012520715.1 Acholeplasmataceae bacterium | reverse complement strand
TTTAAGAAGTAAGAAAGCTTTATTTTTCTTATTATTAACATCACTCTTATTAGGACTTTTAGATATCTTACCACCACTACTTAATAGATATGCCCTTCAAACGTTTTTTAGTGAAACACCAGACTATTCGACAGTTTGGTATTTCATATTGGCATCTGCTGGACTTGCTTTAGCATTTGGTATTGTTGTATATGGCTTTATTAAAGCTGCAGCTTTTCTAGAAGCAGATGTTGGATATGAACTAAGAAAAGAATCATTTGAAAAGCTTCAAAAATTATCTTTTGATTATTATGATAAAACACCAGCTGGCTGGATAGTATCAAGACTAACAAGTGATGCCAGACGCTTATCAGAAATATTATCTTGGGGTTTAATGAATGTTGTTTGGGCTGTAACATCAATGACAGCAGCATTTGTTATGATGTTTATAGTTAAATGGCAACTAGCATTAATAGTGCTTGCTATTATGCCTGTGATGTTTTTAGTTAGTTATTTTTTGAGTAAGAAGATCTTAAAATCTTACCGCGAGGTAAGAAAAACTAACTCCAAAATAACTGGTGCTTACAACGAAGGTATTATGGGGAATAAGACATCTAAGACTTTAGTATTAGAAGACTATAATATGGCAGAATTTAGAAGATTAACTGGTGATATGAGAAGAAAATCGATAAAGGCGATTTTATTTTCATCACTACTATGGCCAATGTTTATTTTCTTAAGTTACTTAGCAGTAGTATTTGTATTAGGTGTTGGTGGAGATATGGTTATTAATGACATGTTTGATATTGCAACACTTTATATGTTTGTTAGTTATACATTATTTTTCTTTGATCCGGTATTACATCTGGCAGAAATTATTGCCCAGATGCAACAAGCTCAAGCCGCAGCTGAGCGTGTTATTTCACTAATTGAATTAGAACCAACTATTTATGATAGTGTGGAAGTTAGCAAAAAATATGGAACAATTCTAAATCCAAAAAAAGAAAACTATTTAAATATTAAAGGCGATGTTGAATTTAGAAATGTTGATTTTTCATATATTGAAAATGAACCAATCTTAATTGATTTTAACTTAAATATTAAAGCTGGTACTAGTGTTGCATTAGTTGGTTCAACTGGTTCAGGAAAATCAACAATTGTTAACTTAGTATGTCGCTTTTATGAACCAACTAATGGTCAGGTTCTAGTTGATGGAATTGATTATAAAGAGATATCACTTGGAAACTTAAGATCTAATTTAGGTTATGTCTTACAAGCACCACATCTTTTTAATTTATCGGTGGCTGATAATATAAGATATGGCAAAAAAGATGCCACAATGGATGAAGTTATTAAAGTTTCTAAAGAAGTTGGTGCTCACGAGTTTATTATGAAAATGGAAAAAGGCTATGACAGTTTAGTAGGTGAGGAAGGATCATTACTATCAGCAGGAGAAAGACAACTTATCTCATTTGCTAGAGCATTACTAGTAGATCCTAAAATTTTAGTACTCGATGAAGCAACTTCATCAATTGATACTAAAACTGAACAAGCAATTTTAGAAGCAATCGACAAATTAATGATAGGTAGAACTACATTTATTGTCGCTCATAGGTTGTCAACGATTAAAGAAGTTGATAAAATATTAGTAATCGATGGAGGAAAAATTATTGAACAAGGTACTCATGATGAATTAATTAATCTTGAAGGTGAGTATTTTAACTTATATAAAAACCAGTTTATTAATGAACAAATTGACCTATCAACAAGAAAAGGGTGATTTAATTGATCGTTATTGTTGGTGCAAGTGCCAGTGGCAAAACTGAAATTGCCAAAATCTTAATAAAAAAGTATGGATATCACAAATGTGTAACAACAACAACCAGACCACCGCGCATTGGCGAAGTTGATAGAGTTGATTATCACTTTTTATCAAGAGAAGATTTCTTATCTAAAGTTAAAGAAAAAGCTTTTGTTGAAGTTACTAACTATCAAAATAACTTTTATGGGATACAAAGAAAAGATATTACACCAGGAGCTATTGTAATAGTTGATCCTAATGGTGCTAATGAATTAGTCTTGCAACTAGGAAGTAAAGTATATCTTGTCTTAGTAGAATCAAGTAGAGAGGACCGCAAAAGAAGAATGTTAAATCGCGGAGACCAACTAGATTTAGTTATAAAAAGATTAGAATCTGATGATGAAGTGTTTAACAAAGACAAGCTACTTAGAGTAGACTTATATATTAACAACTGCACACAAACACTAGAAGAACTTGCAGATATAATTCATAATAACTATCAAAACAATTTTAAATAATTCTTAATATTAAACAACGCCAAGTGGGCGTTGTTTTTTGTTTATATGCAATTTATAATGGTTTTTTATAATAATACAAATGAAAACGTTTAACTTGTTTTATTTATGAAAGAAAATGTAAATTGATTGAAAGTTCTTTCATTTGTGCTATAATGGTACTACAAGTTAAGAAGGAAGGAGTGAATTAGAAGATGTTTTTATTTAACGCATCTAGTCGAAACAAAGAAAATAATAAAAACGAAAATGAAAAGAAAAAATTTTTAGAAACGATTGCATTATTTTACTTATTTAGTAATCATAAATAATGTTTCACTAGATTAAATGTTTCCACATTATGTGGATTATAATAGATATGAGAGCCTTGTGCTCTCTTTTTTTATGTTATTTTTAATATAGTCTTTTATTTTAAATATAATAATGATAAAATAGTAGCATAAAGGTTAGTGATCGAATGCCAAAGAAGAGCTATTTCGAGACACAACGAGAACGACAAGAAGAACAATATAAATTTAAACAATTTGCAAGTATGCTAACAAGAGTTGTAACAGGTATAGTCGCAGTTGCTGCGGTAGTCGTTGTTTCAACATTTTTTATTAGAAAAAAACCGTCAGTTGAAATCTTAGATGTTTTTTATAAAAAGGTAGTAACTGCTAATGTGGAAACATATGAAGCTGCAGTTACTATTAATATTGATGATAATCATGAAACATTAAAAAAAGATTCACTTATTATAACTCTTGATTCAAAAGAAGATCATTTTGAAATTACTCCAACTTTAGGTACTAATGAGTACTCTTTTAGTAATTTAGTATACAATCGCCGTTATAAACTAAGAGTTAAAGGCGATTGGGGTTATGGTAAAGGGACAATTAGAGAAAAAGAAATATTAGTTAATGAAGAAGCAAGAGCCAAAGTAACTAATATTACACAAGAGGGACGTAATATTATGTTTTCTTATTACGTAATTGATTCATTTGAAACATTAGAAAATACAGTTGTTGATGTTAATGTTTATTCAAATGATGAATTAATTGATAGTGTTACGCATGAGTTATTAAATTTTAATAACCTAGAATCCCCTAGATCACTACGAATAACAAATAAACAACTTGAAATACCAATTGATTCTAATGAAATAAAAATTGAAATATTAAACAATAATATTAAATTAGAAGAAAAAATTTATAAAATAGATAAAAGTCCTAAAGCTCATGTTCTTGAGATTTTTCATTATAATGACGCTCGTATGAATCGATTAATATATTTAATAGGAATTGTTGATGACTTTGATCAAATAACTGAACCAAAAGGATATATAACAATTAATTCTAATGCGATTACTATTAAAGAAGAATATGACTTAATAAAGGATAATACCGGCAGATACTTAATAAGTGGAGGAGTAGATATTTCAAGACTTGGTAAGTATACACTAGAGTTAAAAGTAATAGTTAATAATAAACTAACATCACTACTTAAAGTTGATAAAGAATTATTTCCAAGTTATGAAGTTATTAATTATAAATTTGAAAATAATATAATGTCATTTGATTTAGAAAGTGTGGAACCAGTTAGTATTACTATTAAAAATGACATGAAATTAGTTGCTAACTTATATGATATGGCAAATATCGTCGATCCACATAGTGGCTACGGCACACCAGTTAAATCAGTAAATATTAGTCCACATAAATTAAAAGATATTTATTTTAAAGATGTCAAAGAAGGCGAATACTTTATTAGTATTATTGCAACACTCTATAAAGATGAACAAGAAATAGCTTATTACTATCCAAACCAACACCCACCAATTATAGATGAAGATCATATTAAATTATTAGAACCACAATATCAAATAAATGAAACAATACTTACAGCTACTGTTTCATATGAAGGAGATTTATCATTTAATACACTAACTAATATTAAAACTCGTATTTACGGTGTAACTGAGGGATTAAGTGATGTCTTACTATTTGAAGATATGATATCTCTAATTACTCAATCAACCACTCATTCATATGATTTAGTTGATGAAGGATATGACTATATTAGATTTGACTTATACGCTACTAAAGAAGGTGAAAATACTGAGATGCTAGTTGATAGTAAACTATTAAGAGTTACTAAATTTAGAGCATTCATCAGTAACATTACTCCAAATAAGCGAAGTATTGAAGTATCATTAGAATTATTTGATATTGATTCTAACTTAGAAAACTTAGAACTAAGAGTAGTAGATGAAAATAACTTACCAGTGGGTTCTAACTATAACCCACAACCTGGGACAATTTATCCATTCTTATTAGAAAATGGTACTTATCAAATTATGGTTATTTCATATTTAGATGGTGCAGAGGTTATATGGGCAAGTCAAGAATATACATTTACAAGAAGCGAGTTTGCAGAAATTATTGACTTTAAGTATAACTTAGAAACTGGACTTTATGAAGTTGTAGTTGACTCAAACTACAACAGTCCAGTTCCTAACTTACAACTAAGATTAGAATTACTAGAAACTGATTATATTCCAATTACTACTCATGATCTTGGTAAATATAATATGATTGAAGAAAGATTCGTATTTGACTATCTGATTAAAAATCCACAACAAAGAATGCAAACTGATTATAAATATAAAATTACCTTAGTTCATGAACCTCAACCTGGCACGATAGAAGACTTAGATTTTAAAGAAATTTCATTTAAAAGACCAGCATTACATGTTATGGAAGCATTATTTAACTCAGCACCAGATGTCAGTTATTATGCAGGAAATATTAGTTATGATGATGAGACAATAAATGACACTGTTCGTGAGTTTGAAATTGAACTATGGGTAGATGATGAGTTTGTGGAAGTTAGAAGAGTATCAGAAGATGAATTAATTCAATCATCTTCGCCATTTACAAGAGTACCACCACTAACTGAGCAATCAAAAGTAGAGTTGAAGTTTTACTATATTAAACAAGCAACTCAAGAAAGAATAATGATTTTATATAGATTAGCAACTTTTAACGCATAAAAGGAGGAGTTAAAAATGTTAGACGAAAAACAATATGACGAATTAGAACCATTAAACGAAGAAGAAATAGAACACCAAGATCAAGATGAAAAAAAGAAAATAAAAACTCTAACCCCAGAAGATCATAAGAAAAACTTCTGGCAAAGAAAAACACTTAGCGAAAAGATAATATTTATAGTAGTTATTATCTTAATAGTATTATTTATAATTCTAGCACTAGCTGGTCCTTATATATTTGCACCAGGATCAGCACTTTATGAAATAAGTGTTGAAAATATTGGTAAGTTTTTTGACTTTAGACACTTCTTTACAACTAAATATCCAATTATGATTGAAACAGTTGCGATAATAATATTTTTATGGGTATTATATAAAGTAATTCAGTTAATTATTTGGCTGATAACTGTTAGAGGTCACCGCAGTTCAACTGTTGGAAGACTTATTATATCAGTCTTAAAATATGGGATTGCAATTGTAGGACTATTTTTAATTCTTTCAGCTTGGGGCGTTGAAACTCCAACGCTACTTGCAAGTGCTGGTATTATTGGACTTGCTATTTCATTTGGAGCTCAAAGTTTAATTGCCGATGTTTTAAGTGGTCTATTTATTATTTTTGAAAAGCAATTTCAAATTGGTGATATTATTCAAATTGATGATTTTAGAGGCGAAGTATTAGAAATTGGAGTTAGAGTTACGAAGTTTGTTGATATCGCTGGCGATATTAAAACAATCAATAACTCAGAAATAAGATCAGCCATTAATACAACCTCAAACTACTCACCAGTAATTTGTGATGTCTTAATTTCTTATTCTACTAACTTAGAAGAAGTTGAAAAAGTAATAATAGATAATTTACCAACAATTAAAGAAGCCGTCCCACAAATTAAAGAAGGTCCAAGCTACCGCGGAGTATCTGAATTTGGTCAAAACGGCGTTATGTTAAGAATCTATGCTAAGACATTAGAACTTGATAAGTATCAAGCTAAAAGAGATATAAACCGTCAATTAAGACTAATTTTAGCTAAAAATAACATCGAAATTCCTTATCAACAAGTTGTTGTTCATAATGTTAGTAATAATGATAAAAAAGACTAAATTTTAAGCGAATAAAGTGATATATTATCATATAAATGTTATAATTAGTATGGAGAGGTGAAAGATATGTTAACAAATGAAAAAGTAATTAAATTATTACAAGAACAAGTAAATGCTGAATTTTATTCTGCATATTTGTACTTAAGTTTTGCTAATTGGTTAGAAGTAGAAGGTCTTCCAGGTTTTGCTAATTTCTATAAAATTCAAGCAAAAGAAGAACAATTCCACGGTGAATTATTTATGGACTACTTGCATGCTCACGGAATTTTAGTTGATCTTCCAGCAATTGATGCTCCAGATTTTAAAGTTAAAGATATTGAATCAATATTAAGAGAAGGCTTAAAACATGAACAACATGTTACAGCATTAATCCACAATATCTATAAAGAAGCATTAGCTGTACATGATTTTAGAACAACTGAAATGCTAAATTGGTTCGTTAAAGAACAACTTGAAGAAGAAGTTGTTGCTCAAGAACTAATCGATAAGTTTATGTTACTTAAAGATTCAGGAAATGGCATCTATATAATGGATCAAGAATTAGCTAGCCGCGAGTGGGAAGAGCCAGAATTTTCTATCGTTGATTAATTAAAACAAAAAATAGCATAACTCCCGATTTCGTCGGGAGTTTTTCTTTTATTTACAACAATTAACATTAATATGTTAATAAAGGCATTAATGTGATATATTGATAATACATAATTTATATAAAAGAAGGTGGGTTATGTTAGTAATTACAGGAGCAACCGGTCATATAGGTAATAATATAGTTAGAATGTTATTAAAAGATAATATTCCTTTTAAAGTATTACTTCGTAAAGATGGACCAGAGTTAGCTAACTTAGAAATAGAAAAACATATCGGTAATTTACTAGATAAAGACTTTTTTTCTAGTCATATTAATAAAGGTGATACTGTAATTCACCTTGCTGGTTATATTGATCTAGAAAACAAAGACTACAAGCAAAGTTATGAGGTAAATTATTTAATGACTAAAATAATTAGTGATGTTTGCTATGAAAAGGAAGCTAGATTAGTTTATGCTTCAACTACTGATATTTTAATAAAAGATGATAGTGGTAATTATGTTATCGAAGAAGATATTAGTAAAATCAAACATAACTATCCTAAAACAAAAACAATGGCTACTCTTTATATTAAAAAAATGCAAGATAAAGGTCTAAACGCCATTATCCTTTATCCTACTTCAGTAATTGGAATAAACGATCATAAAGGCTCACAAGCCGGTAAAGAAATAATAAAAGCAGCTAATAAAACCTTCTTACCTTATGTTAAAGGAGGATATGATTTTGTTGATGTATTAGATGTTTCAAAAGCAATGATCGCAGCTTCTTTTCATGAGTTTTCTGATGATATAATACTAGCCGGGAGTTATTATTCAATTAAAGAATTATATCAACTAATAGGTGAGTTAACCGGTAAAAAGAAACGTTTGTTTTTTGTTCCAAAATGGGTTGCTAAAATTGCGACTAGATTTATAAAAGGACTAAGTCCAATGATGATAGATATTGTCTCAGAAGCCGAAGAGTTTAATGATCCTAAACTAAAACTACTCTTAGAAGAACATATTCCAATTGAAATTACTTTTGAAAAAGTATTAAAAGAAGCTAACATAAAAACTAATGGAAATAATAAAGAAAAATAGTTATTAATAAAGGATTTGATAATTATGAAAAACGTTAAAATAATTAAAGGCAAATACGGCGAAGCCAAAATATTTGCCTCAATTATTGATGATATTACAATTAATCAAGTTAACAATTTAATGAGTGAAGAATTTGTAAAAGATTCCAAAGTAAGAATTATGCCAGATTGTCATGCTGGTATTGGTTGTGTTATTGGCACAACCATGACGATAACCGACAAAGTAGTACCTAACTTAGTTGGTGTTGATATTGGCTGCGGGATGCTTACTATTAATTTAGGTAAAAAACCATTTAGCTTAAAAGATTTAGATGAGTATATCCACAGAAATATACCATCAGGTTTTGATGTTGGTATAGATATTCATCCAGAAGGGAAAAAGTTAGTTGAAAAACTAAAATGTTTTCCTCACTTAGAAGACTACAGCCATTTATATAGATCAGTTGGATCTTTAGGGGGAGGAAATCACTTTATTGAAATTGATAGATCTTCATCTGGTGATAACTATTTAGTTATTCATACTGGCTCTAGAAACTTAGGACACCAAGTTGCTACTTATTATCAAAGAAGAGCTGAGATAAGATTAGCTGGCCTTGATAATATGGAAGAAGATATAAAAAATGTCATAAGAGAGTATAAACAACAAGGTATGCAAAGAGAGTTAGACCGTAAAATAAAAGAAATAAAAGCTAACTATAAACATGTAAAAAGAAATGATTTTGCATATTTAGAAGGTAGTGATTTAAAAGACTACTTACATGATATGGATATATCGCAAAAGTTTGCATCACTAAATAGAAGAGAAATAGCTAAAATCATCTTAAATCATCTAAATTATAAACGAGAAGACTTAGATCACTTTGAAACGATCCATAACTATATAAATATGGATGATATGATCTTAAGAAAAGGAGCGATCTCTGCTAAATTAAATGAAAGAGTAATTATTCCTATTAATATGAGAGATGGTTGTATATTAGCAGTTGGCAAAGGTAATCCTGATTACAACTACTCAGCACCACATGGTGCTGGTAGAATACTATCAAGAAATAACGCGTTTAAGAAAATATCATTAGATGACTTCTTATATGAAATGGACGGTATTTACACAACAACCGCTGTAAGAAGAACATTAGATGAAGCTCCACAAGCTTATAAATCAATTGAAAATATCATTAATGATATTAAAGATAGTGTTGAAATTATTGAAGTTATTAAACCAATTTATAACTTTAAAGCAACCAGGTAAATAACTAATAAATCTAAAAAATGCCATTATGGCATTTTTTTTACTATTTAACTACCTAATTTTGCGATAATAAAGCCTTTTTCAATTATTATACCTAAATATTACTAAAACCATTTATTATTATGTTATAATAATAGTAAAGAAATCGGAGGTTTTTAAATGGTTAAAGAGTGTTTAGTATTTTTAGATGTAGATGTAAAAGATATGGATGAGTTTTTAGAAACGGCATCAAATCTTATATATAAGACAAAACTAATTGAAAACCGAGATGAATTTCATAAAGCTTTATTAGAAAGAGAAAAAGAAATTACGACAGGTGTTGGTAAAGGAGTAGCTTTCCCGCACGCTCTTGGTAAATTTGTAAAATATCCATTTGTCGCTTTATTTAGATTAAAAAAACCAATCGATTATAAATCAATTGACGGACGTCCAGTTGATTTGTTTTTTGTGATTGGTACACCTAATAACGCAGAAGAAACGCATCTTAAAATATTATCAAGACTTGCTCAAAACTTTGCTGAACATGAGTTTAGAAGTGAACTAAGAGAATGTCAAGATGATGATTTAATAAGAAGAGTCTTAAGAAGAATATTTCAACCAATGGTAATTGTTGTCCATGAAAAAGAAGAAGATAAAATTAAAATCTTAAAAAGATTTTCACCTCATATTAATTTTTTCTTTTACAATAAAGGCAACAATATTGAACCATTTGAAATTCATATTTCAGATCTAGCAATTGCAGTTGATATTAATCCTAATAACAGATTAATTAAAGGACCATTTAGTATTGATGAAGTTATTAGTGAAATTGATTTAATTTATAAAGTTAAAACGACTTGGGAGGAAGAAGGAAATGACTAAATTATTTGATATAATTGATCCTAACTTTTTTAATGTTCTTGCAAGTCCTAATAAACAAATATATATTGACTGTATATTTATTATTTATGATGCAGTTGATTCAGTTGAAGATTCTTTTCAAGGAGAAAGAGAGTTTGTTGTTCAAAGACTTATTAACTATTTTGAAGAATTAGAATTTAAAGGTGTTGAAGAATTTGATGATAATCGTACACCAAGACAAAAAGCAACGGCAGTTATTAACTATTTTAAAGACTCTGGTTGGCTTGGTGAAGAAGATTTAGGTGATTATAAAACATCACTAAACTTATTTGACTATACTATTAAAATTGTTGATGTTCTTCGTTCAATTGAAAGACAAGAACAAGTTGAATATACTGGTGAGATCTTTACTGTTTATTCAATTTTACAAAATTTCACTACTGATGAAGGAGTAGGAATTATTGAACAAGCATATGATTCAACAAATCAAATCATTAAAAAACTTAAAGGTTTAAAAGCTAATATTTATCGTTATTATTACGATATTATGTTAAATCAAGACAGACAAGATATCCACCACTTACTTGAAAAGCTATTAGTTGAATATAAAAATAATTTCTTCGATAATGCTTATTATAACTTAAAGACTAAAGATAGTCTTCCAAGATATAAAAAAGCCATTATCGATAAAACACTAGATATTTATAATAGTGATACGATTATGAATGATTTAGCTAATCAAGCAATGGTAGATAAAAAAATAGAAGACTATAATGATGCATTTAACTATATTGAAGAAAAAGTAAGATTTATTACTGATTCATTTAATGCTTTTGATAACATCATTATGGCAATTGATAGGAAAAATGAACAATATGTTAGTGCGGCCGCATCTAAGATATTATTCCTAACAAATCACTCTGATGATATTGAAGGAATATTTAATAGAATATTTAAAATTGTTATTGATAGTGATGAAGAAGTATTTGACTACTCAGAGTTATTTAACTTAGTACATGCTAGAAACTTAGATACTGACTCACTATACACTCAAAGAAGACTAAGAGTAGATGTTGAACCAGCCCCAGTAACAGTTTTAGATGATTTAATTACTGATGAGTTTAAACGTAAGAAATTAGAATTATTAGTTAAAAACAACATTTTTAACAAAAAAGAAATTAATCGCTATGTCTTAACTCATCTAAATCACGCATCTCAAATTGAAGCGGCTGACTTACCACTTGTAAGTGAGACAGATTATATTAAATTAATTTTAGTTTTCTTATATTCAAGAGCAGTTGGTATGGATTATCATATCGAACTTCTAAACAGAGAAACAAAGTCAAACTTTGTTACATTTAATAACTTTTTAATTAAGCGAGGTCATATCGATGAATAAAACTCAAGCCATTAGAAAATTTAATGAAGAATATACAAACTTAAAAGAAGGAGAAAAAACGGAATTCTCAAGAATTGTTAATAAAATGCTTCAAGTTAATTTTATTACTAAAAGAAGATCTCCTGATGCTAATGATTACCGAATGATCTTAGCTTTTAAAGAAGTGTTTGAAGCATTTTTTGCTTTAATTGACTTCGAATTAATTATTAAAAGAGAAGATGAAGTCGTATTTATTAAAAATGAAGCTGTTTATAATCACTTACGCTTACGTAAAGCTGATTCAGTTTTATTACTTGTTACAAGAATTTTGTATCAAAGAAAAATGGACTATATTACACTAGATGAAGATGTTCAAATCTTTTTATACGAAATTCATGATGAACTAACAAGAATTGGTTATTTAGATAATAAACGGATTACTAAAAATGACTTAAAGCCAGCACTTCAAATGATGAGAGGATACAATATTATTGATTATATTGATTCAAACTTATCAGATGATGCAAGAATTAAAATTTATCCAACAATATTATATGTGACCGATTTAGACGGTATTAAAGGTGTCATCGATAAATTAGATGGCTACATGGAAGCTCAAGGAGGAGTTAGTTATGAAGAAACTCACGAAAATTAAACTAGTCAACTGGCATCTGTTTTCTAATCAAACAATTGATATTAGAGATAACACTTTAATTAGTGGTGAAAATGGATCAGGAAAATCAACACTTCTTGATGCTGTTCAATATTTATTAGTTGGGGGTCGCGGAGGCGCTAAGTTTAACGTTGCCGCAACTGATGATGCTAAACGTACCTTAGAAGGTTACGTTAGAGGTCGAATTGGTGCCGAAAACAAAGAATACATCCGCGAAGGGGATGTTGTAACACACGTGGCATTAGAGTTTTATGATGAAAAAGAAAAAACATTTAATGTCGTTGGTGCTATTTTAGACTTACCAAGAAATACCTCAATGAGGGAAAGATTATATATTCTTGAAAACGTAGCTCTTCATGATGAGATGTTTTTAGATGGTAATATGCCTAGAGATTACCGATCTATGAAAGAATATTTTAGCTTACAAGACATTGATCTAACACCATTTGATACTCAAAGAAAGTATCGTGACGGGCTTGCTAGATTTTTTGGAATGGACGCAAGAAAATACGCACAACTCCTTCCAAAAGCACTTGCTTTTAGATCAATTGATTTACAAACATTCGTATTTGAATTTTTACTTGATGATAACCCAATTGATATTCAATCACTTAAAAATAACGTTCATCAACTAAAAAGAGTTGAAGCTCAAATTAAATCTGACCGTGAAAAACTAGAAAAACTAGATAACATTATTGAAATTGGTCAAACGATTACTGAATTAAAAGAACAAATTACAGTTAACCAAATTATTGATAATCTAAACTGGGTTGAACAAAGAGAAAACTTCTTAAAAACAAGTGAAGAATCACTTAATAAGTTAGATATTAAACTAAATCAACTTAGAACTAAAAAAGCTGAACTTGACGAAGTAATTGAAGAAAACGATCAAAACATTTTAAACTTAGAAAAAGCAAGAGATAATAACGATATCTCAAGAACACTATCTGAGTATCAAGAAAACTTAGATCGTAAAAATAAAGAATTTACTTATCAAGAAGAAGTCGTTAAACAAGTAATTGAAGACTTAGAAGAGGAAGTAGGCTTTTTAAAACAAATTACTAAATCAATTCCTGATCAATCAATGAATGGATTTATTAAATATTATGAACAAAATAAAAATAATTTATCTGTTCATGAACTAACTAACCACCTAAACTTAGTTGCCGGTGCCGTTTCAGCATATGAAAAAGCATTTCATACTGAAAGACAAAACTTGGAAAGAAATAAAACTGAGATTTCTACTCAACTTAGAAACGCTCAGTTTAGACTTAATAACTTAAAGAAAAACATCAAGACATATCCAAGATATGTTGATGAATTAGTTAACGCCATTAACCGCGAGTTAACTTATAAGTTCAACAAAGAAGTAAACGTTCGCCCACTAGCTGATTTAATTGAAGTTAATGATGAAAAATGGCGTAACGCATTAGAAGGTTACCTAAATACTCAAAGATTTGATATTATTGTTGAGCCTGAGTATTTTAATGATGCATTAGATGTTTATGACCGCGTTAAAGGTGAGTTAGGAATTTACGGTGTAGGTTTAGTTAATACTGGTAGACTTCAAGCTTACAGTGAAGTAAAAGATGGAAGTCTTGCAGCTAAACTAGACTCAGATCATCATTATGCAAGATTATATGTCAACATGTTATTAAACGGCATATACTGTGTATATGACGTTCAAGACTTAAAAAACTTTAACCGCTCAATTACTCCAACTGGAATGACTTATGCTAATTATACAGCGCGTCAAATTAACCCAAGAGTATATGAAGTGCCATTTATTGGTGATAGTGCTACAACTAGACAAGTTGAAATGGCAGAAAAAGAAGTTAAAGAATTAGAAACAGAAATGCAAAAAACTTACACTCTAACTGATAACAACGAAGTTATTTCAAGACTCTTAGCACGTTCACACTCACTAAGATTAATCCAACAAAATAACCTTCGTTTTATTGAATCGATTAAAGATACTAGAAGAGAAGTTGCGCAACTTGAAAAGCAATTATCAAGCTTAACAATGGATGCAAGCTTACAACGTGTTGAAGATCAACTAGATCAAGAAAGAACGCGTCGTCGTCAGTTAAGATTAGATTCTGATAAGATTATTGCTGATATGGCAAATGCTAGAGAAGAGCGTACAAGAACAATTAATAATATTGATGAAGTTAAAGTTAAACTTGATGATATATTAGAAAAACAAAAAACATTTGCTCTTACTCATGGTGCTGTTTTAAGTGTTGCTCAAACCCAGTTTGAAGCCTTAAAACAAAAAACAAAACATGACTATAACTTAATTACTCAAGATATCGCAAGATCTAATGTTACAATTAATAATCAACTTAATAGATTAGAAAACGATATTACTAACCAAATGAGAGCATTTGTTCACCAATATAGCTTTGGTGCTGAACCTAATCATGAGTCAATTTTACAATTTGAAACTGAAGCTAACTTAATTAGAAACAACAACTTAATTAAATACGAAATTCAGGCTACTGAACTTCGTAAAGCCTCAGAAGTTGGCTTTAAAGAGGAATTTGTTAATAAACTTAGAGCTTCAATCGAATCAGCCCAACAACAAATTGAGGAATTAAACCTTGCTCTTGAAGGTAAAAAATTCGGTTCAGACCAGTATCAATTATTTTACTCACCAAGTGAAGATCCAGAATATAAAGTATATTATGAAATTATTATGGGTTCAACGGCTCATGAAAGACAATCATTATTTACTGAAGGATTATCTAAGAAAAATGAGCGTATCTTAATGGAGCTATTTGAAAAAATTGCATCAGATAATCCAGAATACGACCGTTTAGCATATGAGTTTTTAGATTATCGTAATTATATGTCTTACGATATTGAAATAGTAAATGAGAATGGAAACATTTCATACTTCTCTAAAGTATCAAGAGAAAAATCAGGTGGAGAAACTCAAGTTCCATTTTATATCGTAATTGCTGCATCATTCCAGCAATTACTATCTAGAAATAAACGAATTGATTCAGGTTGTGTTGTCTTATTTGACGAAGCATTTAACAACATGGACGAGTCAAGAATTGAAGCGATGATGAAGTTTTATAACTCACTAAGTATTCAATTACTTATTTCAATTCCACCACAAAGAGTATCAAATATTATTCCTTATGTAAATACCAGTTTAATTATTGTAAAACATAACGATTATGCAATCGTTGAATCTTTTAAAGACGAAAGAGCTGTTGAATAATGATTAAAAAAGGAATCTCAGTATCAAGTGGCTTAGGGCTTGCCAAAGCTTATAAATACTTAGAATCAAAAGCGGATGTTAGTCCGCTTTTAGTCTATGATTCAAAAAATCAACTAACTAAGTTAAATGAAGCATTAAATAAAGCTGAGGTAGAAATATTAGAAGCTAAAAAGATTGCTAAAGATATTATGAGTGATGATGAAGCTCATATTTTCGATGCTCATTTAGCCATTTTAAGAGATCCATATTTTTTAAAGGAAGTTGTCGATTTAATCGAAATTGGTCATTATGCATCATATTCATATAAAGTAGTAACTGACAAATATATTAAAGAATTAAGAAAAGTTGAAGATGAATACTTAATGGAAAGATCAGTAGATATTAATGATGTATATAAAAAAGTGATGTATTTTTTAAATGCAAGATCTAGAAATCCAATTATATTAACTGAACCATCAGTATTAGTTGTTGAAGATTTAACACCATCAGATACAATAGGGCTTGAGTTTAAGTATGTATCAGCCATTGTATCAGAACGTGGTGGTAAAACTTCACATGCTGCAATTATTGCAAGAACTCTTGGAATTCCATCAGTTACTGGTATTAGAATTAATTCCATTGAAAATGGAGATTTATTACTTGTTGATGGAAGATACGGAACTGTAAGTATTAATCCAACTGAAGATGAATTAGTTGAGTATTCATACTTTATGGACAGAATTCAATCAAAAGAAGAAAGACTAGAAAAATATAAAAAAGAACATACCGCAACTCTTGATGGCCATAAAATAAAACTAGGAGTAAATATATCGCATCACGATGAAATGGAACATATTAAATTTGCAGAAGGAGTAGGGCTATTTAGAACTGAGTTTTTATTTATGTCATCAAAAGATATCCCATCTCTTGAGGCTCAAGTTAAGTCTTATGAAGCAGTACTTAGTGCAAATAAAGATGAATTGCAAGTTATTAGAACACTTGATGTCGGCGGCGATAAGGGGTTAACTTACATTTCTGTTAAAAAAGAAGATAATCCTTTCTTAGGCCAAAGAGCAATTAGATTATCACTTGCTAATAAACAACTATTTATTACCCAGTTAAAAGCTTTATTACTAGCAAATAAATGGGGTAATCTTGCAATTATGCTTCCAATGATATCAACATTAGAAGAAGTATTAGAAGCTAAAGAGCTACTTGAAAATGTTAAAAAAACCCTAATTAAACAAGGACATGATATCAAACCTTATCAATTAGGAATAATGGTAGAAGTACCTATTGTTGCATTAGCACTGGAAGATATAATTACTGAAATAGACTTTGTAAGTATAGGATCTAATGATTTAATTCAATACTTATTTGCAGCTGATAGAATGAATGAAGAGGTTGCATATTTGTATCAACCTCATCATCCAGCACTATTAAAACTAATTAAAAAAGTAGTAGAAGTATCCCACAAATACAACAAATGGGTTGGTGTATGTGGTGAGATGGCTGGTACTAAAGAATCAGCTCTTGTATTACTTGGTTTAGGTGTTGATGAGTTAAGTATGGGTTATAACTCAATACTTGAAATTAGAGAGTTAATTGCTCATACAAAATATGAAGAAGCAAAAGAGTTTGTAGAAGAACTCTTCAAGCTTAGATCAAATGACGAAGTCTTAAAACGAATTGCACAGAAACTACAAGAAATAGAAAATAGAATTATTAAATAGCAATAGAAAACCGCCTTAATAGGCGGTTATTATTTTTATAAGAAAGGATGTAAAAACTCTTTTTATTCTAATGATTTAACAATTTCTTTAGCTAAATTATCTAAGTTAGTAGTTGTATCTTCTTTTAATTTGGTTAAAATTGTAAAAGGTTCACCAACTAATTTAACATCTCTAAATTTTGCAAATGTTTCTTCCATAAATGGTAGTGCTCTACCACCCCAAGTTGAATTAGCAATTAATGAATAATTACGTTTTGTAAATCCATGATATTCTAATTCAGTTAAGAAATGTTGTGCAGTTAGATGCAGTGTAACATTATAGTTTGGGGCAAGAAGTACTAAGTTAGAAAATCTGTAGACATCACCAATGATATATGAAAAGTCAACAGAGTTTAAGTCGTATAACCTAATATTTTTAACACCAGCAAGTCCTAGTTTTGTAGCAAGCAAGCTAGCTGCATTTGCAGTGTTTCCATACATTGAAACAAATGCAATAATAACTCCTGGTTCTTCAACATCAAATTTAGCCCAAACATGATATTTTTCAATTAACATATCGATAGTTTCTTTGTCTCTGTGTAATAATCCGTGTAGTGGAAGCAGGATTTCAATATCTAATTTTTCAATTTTCTTTAAAAGTGTTGAAACATTTCTTCTAAATTTAGCTAAGATATTAGCAAAATATCTTCTAATTTCTGATAAGTTAATAGGAGTTACATCACTAAATGGATCGCCTTTAATTGATCCAAATGAACCAAAAGCATCACTAGATAGTAAAACTTTTTGTTCTTTAATATATGTAACAAATACTTCAGGCCAGTGAACTAAAAATGCGGCATGAAATTGTAGTGTGTTTTTACCAACTACTAATTCATCACCATCTTTAATTAAGTGATAATTATCACGGTATGCATCTGAGAAGAATTGTTCTAAGAATTCAAAAGTATATTTCGCTCCAACAATTTTTACATCTGGATACATTTTAATAATTGTTTCAACATTTGCTCCGTGATCAGGTTCCATATGATGAATTACTAAATAATCTAGTGGACGTCCATCTAAGACTGATACGACATTATCAATAAATTGTGTAGTTGCTGATGCATCTACAGTATCAAATAAAACAGTTTTCTCATCTAATAAGATAAATGAGTTAAAACTTACTCCTTCTGGTAGTGGAAATAAGTTTTCAAATTTTGGCAAAAAATGATTATTAACGCCAACATAATGCAAGTTGTCTGTAATTTTAACAGTATTTTTCATAATTATACACCTCTAAAATGTATTATATCATTTTTTATGATTATAATTAATTAGAGTATCTCTAATAATTAAAAAAACTACTTTAATATGTTACAATTACTATGAAGCACCCATAGCTCAACTGGATAGAGCATCACCCTCCGACGGTGACGGTTTGGGGTTCAAGTCCCTATGGGTGCGCCATTTTTGATTAATATAATGGAGGTAATATAGTGAAGGAGAGAATATTAAAATCAAATTATTATAAAAACTATAAATCTCAGCTTACAATTTTATTAGTGGCATTATTATTTGTAATAGTAATTCCAATATTGTTTGCTATAACGTTGTTTGCTTCTGATCAATTAGGTACAAGTGATATTGGAAAACTAATTTTATTTTTACTTTTAGTACCACTTGCTTGTTTTTCTCCTGGTCTAATATACTTTGGATATAAACTATTATTTGTAAAAATAAATGTTAATAAATTCAAATTATATACTGGAACAATCCAAGATATTAATACACCAGTGTATTTCAGATCTAATTACCGTGATGTTTCTATTCAAATCGAAAATACATACCTTCATCACTCTAAAGTTTTTAAAGGTGAACTTTATGATGAAATTCATAAAGGAATGGAAGTAGAAGTTGCAGTATACCAAGATATTGTAATAATTATTTAATTGTTTAGGAGAGATACCCAAGAGGCTGAAGGGGCTGGCTTGGAAAGCTAGTAGAATCGAAAGATTGCGGGGGTTCAAATCCCCCTCTCTCCGCCATTTAAATAAAATAAAACGGCTTTTAATAGCCGTTTTTTAATATATTAAGTTAAACTCTTAGATCCATCTTCATGATAGATTATTTTAACTGTAAGAAAATGACTAATTTCTATTAATACAAAATATAATTGAGCTCTTTGTTCGAAGTATTCACGATTTCCAGGAAGTCTTGTTGTTCTAAAGTATTCAAATATCTCATCTAATCTTATACTTAATTTTTCTGCGTAATTATCTTCACCAATCATACCGTCAAACTCTTTTAGAAATGATAAGATAATTTCTTTTTCTTCAATATCTTTAACACCAATTAAAACACCTTCAATTCGTTTTAATATCTCAACTTGATCAGAACGCATTTCAATGTATTTTAATCTCTTGGTAGTGGTAGGAACATTTATGTTTTCAAGTTCAATATTAATATTTTGATATGTATGTTTTA
>JAAYNT010000099.1 GCA_012520715.1 Acholeplasmataceae bacterium | reverse complement strand
TCGTTTGTTTTAATCTCAATACCATTAACAGTTGTATCTCTTACAGCGTAAGTTACTTCACCAGATTGAACTTGTGATACTGCATCAGTCATATCTTCAATGTTTTCATCTAAATCTCTTGTTGGATCAAAAACCATTAATGATGCATAACCTTGTGCAATATTTCTAGTCTTTAAAACTCTAATTACTCTTTCTGGCATTAAGTCAATAGTTTGTTCAGCTGTTAAGATAATATTTGAGTTATTAGGTATAATAATAATTTCTTCTGCATTAAGTGTTTCTACAGCTTTAACAAACTCTTCAGCTGAAGGGTTCATTGTTTGACCACCATCAATAATGTAGTCAACGCCTAATTCTGTAAACGCACCTTTAATTCCTTCACCACTAGCTACTGCAATAATTGCGTATCTAGTTTTTTCTTTTGAAACATTAGCAACTTGAACTTGACCATATGTGTCATGTTCAGTTACCATGTTATGGTGTTGAATTTTCATATTATCAATTTTAATTGTTTGTAGTTCACCATATTTTTGAGCTAGTGTTAATGCAACACCTGGTTGGTTAGTATGAACGTGTACTTTTAATAAGTCATCCATTACGACAACTACAAGTGAATCTCCCATTTGTGTTAATGGTTTTTTGATTTGAACGTCATTAAAACGTTCAGGATCAAATAATTTAACAATAAACTCAGTACAATACGCAAATTTAATATCTTGAACTGCTTCAAATGCATGAGTATCAGTTTTCATATCTGGCATTTGTGGTCTAGCTTGAACTTCAGCTTCAGCTAGCATCTCACCGTTAAGTGCCATTTGCATACCTTCAATAATCTTAATAAATCCAGCGCCACCAGAATCTACTACACCAGCTTCTTTTAAGACTGGTAATAATTCTGGAGTTCTAGCTAGTGTTTCATGAGCTTGTTTTACATATAGATCCATTACTTCTTCAATAGAATAAAGATTTGCTTCTTCTTGTAATACTTTTTCTGCAGCTTCTCTAACTACTGTTAGAATAGTTCCTTCAACCGGATCCATTACTGCACGATAAGCCATTTGGTATCCACCAACTAAAGCTTGAATAAATTCTTTTACTGTTGCAGTTCCATTATTAATCTTTGCAATTTCCGTATAAACACCACGGAAAAACTGGGATAAGATAACTCCTGAGTTACCTCTTGCTCCCATTAATAATCCTCTAGATAAAATTTTTGAAATATCAATTATAGATTGCTCTTCTTTACTTTCGATTTCTCTAATTCCAGCCATCATAGTCATTTGCATGTTTGTGCCTGTGTCACCATCTGGTACTGGGAATACATTTAAGTGGTCAATTTCTTTATGGTTATTTTTTAAATTTACTGCGCCATTAGTAACCATTCTCTTAAATAAATTACCACTAACTGAATAATTTGCCATAGTTACTCCTCCTAATTTTGGAAATAAATAACAAAATCAATTTCCTAAACAATTATAGCAAAACTTAATAAAACCGCAATAGATAATGATTATTATCACAAATTTTATCT
>JAAYNT010000098.1 GCA_012520715.1 Acholeplasmataceae bacterium | reverse complement strand
GTAATTAATTCTTCAGCTTTTCTTCTTGATGCAACTCCGGCATCAGCTAAAGCTTTTTGTAATCTTACCATTTATATCACCTTTATCTATTATACTATATTTAGATATTATAATATATTAATATAATATATATTTATAAAAAATATCTTGTATATTAAGTTATAAAAATAACAATAAATAAAATAAAACTATCGATATGATATAATAATTGATAGTAGGAGGTAGTATATTATGAATTGTCCAAGTTGTGGTTTTGAATATACTTACGCTTTAGATGATATGCAAGTATGTTCTGCCTGTCAATTTACATGGAATCCTAATGAAGTAAAAGAAGAAAATGTTAAAAGATATTTTGATGCTCATGGCACTGAATTATTTGATGGCGATGATGTTATCGTTATTAAAGATTTAAGATTTAAAGGTTCAAGTGATGTTATTAAACAAGGAACCAAAGCTCAAAATATTAAACTTGTCGATAAAGATCACGATATTGAATGTCGTGTTCTAGGATTCGGATTTATTAGTTTAAAAACTGAATTTGTTAAAAAAGTATAAGAGTTAACCTCTTAACAAACAAAAAGGACCGGCTGGTCCTTTTTTGTTTTATGATCTAATGTATCTAAAATTATCTTCTTGTAACAGTAGAATTTTATATACTCCACTATTAGTAATTTCTACACCTTTTATTAATTTAGAGCGGTCAACCTCACGACTTTCAATTGCATTGTTACACAGATAATATTTAACACCTTTGTGTAATTCTAAATTTTTATCTACAAATATAGTAACTGCTTCTGAGTAAGCAACTACAGCCACTTCTAAATTTGGATCTTCTACTAAAATATTTCTAACATTAGCACTAACTAATTCCCATTTAGCGGCTTCACTAATTCCAAATACTACTTTCATAATTATCGATCCCTTGACACATATGATCCATCTTGAGTTGAAACAATAATTCTTTCGCCTTGTTCAACAAATAGTGGAACTTTAACTAATAAACCTGTTGATACAATTGCATCTTTCATCGCTGATGTTTTTGTATCTCCTCTTACTGCTGGCTCTGTTTCTGTTACTTCAAGTGAAATTTTTTCCGGAAGAACAACTCCAATTACTTCTCTTCCATCATAAATGCTTAGACTAACATCTAAGCCTTCATATAAAAACTTAGACTCAAATTCAATTTGAGCATATGGCAATTCAATTTGTTCAAATGTTTCCATATTCATAAAAACATACATACCGCCACTTTCATATAAAAATTGAGTTGGAACACGATCAATTTGTGCTCTTCCTACTTTTTCGCCTGCTGTAAATGTATGATCAATTACTGCGCCGGTTCTTAAGTTTCTTAATTTAGTTCTAACAAACGCAGCACCTTTACCTGGTTTAACGTGTAAAAACTCAATAATTGAATATATGTTGCCATCAAACTCAATTGTTTGTCCATTTCTAAAATCAGCTGTTGTAATCATAATTAAAACCTCTTTTCTTTTCTAATATTATTATATCTAATTTTTCTAAATTTTACTAATTAAAAAATCAATTCCTTCAAAATAACTTTCTATTTTTTTACCAAAAAACACCTTATCTACTACATCTTTTATTAAATCTACTTTCCGAAAATCTTCTCTAGCTAAATAATTAGAAAGATGAACACTAACTTTAGGAATATCTAAAATTTCAAGAGCGTCACGAATCGAGACGCTTGTATGAGTATAACCAGCGGCATTAATAAGTAAGCCTTGGTAGTTATTAGCTGTTTGAATTTTATCAATAATATCGCCTTCACAATTTGATTGATAAAATTGAAATTTGACACTTGGATATTTATTAATGATTTTTTGGTTCATCTCGTCTAATGTTAAAACACCATAATGGTTTTTATCTCTTTTTCCTAACATATTTAGATTTGGTCCATTAATTATTAATATTTTCATATTTTCTTAATAATCTCCCGAATTACTTCATCATCACTTTTATGATCGATTGTTATTATTAAATCACTAAATCCAAGATATGCACATTCTCTTTCCATAAATAACTTAAGTAAGCCTTTTTCCTCAAGTATAGGTCTTGATGAAATCTCATCATCACTTAACTTAATTAAATCGGGTGCTATTTCTAAATAAATAACTAAACCCCTCATAAAGTGTTTATTTTCACCTTTAACAACAATACCACCACCTGTTGAGATAACGCCATCGAAGTTTTTAGTTTCTCGTAAGATTTCACTTTCTAAAATTCTAAATCTTTCTTCTCCGTCTTCTCTTATTACTTCATTTGGAGTACGGTTATAGACTTTTTGAAACTCTTGATCTAAGTCTAAAAATTCTAAATTTAGAACTTTTGATAGTTTTTTACCAATTCTTGTTTTTCCACTTCCTGGAAGTCCTATTAAATATAATCTCATGTTTTTATAAACCTCTTTATTATATTAATAGCATCTTCTACTAAAGTAGACGATAGCGGATCTAATATTACAGGATTCATTTGGTTTTTAAACCAAGTTCTTTGTCTTTTTGAAAATTGAAAAGATGTTCTTACTATTTTTTCTTTTGCTTCATCTAAAGTAATAGATCCATCTAAGTATTCATTTAACTCCCGGTAACCAATAATATCTTTAATAATTATTCCATCTTCTCTTAACTTTGTAACTTCTTCTATGAAACCATCTTCAATTTGTTTATCAACTCTTTTATACATCAATGCTTCTTGCTTGTATCTTGGCATATCTAAGTATAAAAGTAAGATATCGTATAGTGGTTTATTTTTACTTTTTTTAGTTGAAGGTAAAAGTCCACTTAAAATCATTTCATAAGCTCTATCGACTCTTCTGTGATTACTCTCATCAAATATATATTTAGGATCTTTTTCTTTAATTAGTTTTATTTTCTCCTCATAAGAGATATCTACTTCTTTTGATTTTGACTCATCGTGAAATTCATAATTATATAAACTTGATTTAATATAAAAGCCACTACCACCAACGATAAAAGGTATATCTATTTTTTTAATTAAATCTCTAAGATCTTTTTGATAATTATAAACACTATACTCAGTACCT
>JAAYNT010000097.1 GCA_012520715.1 Acholeplasmataceae bacterium | reverse complement strand
TTCGGATATAAACCTTGGTACATGGGGTAATACAGGAAAACCTGTAAATAAAATGGCGTTGGCCAGAAGGAGTTTTAAATGAATAGTATCGAAGTGTTAGTACCAAGAAATGTGATTAAAAAGTTTCATCCACATCCTGAACCGTATGGAGATGGAGATTATGTTGTGGATCTAATTAACGGTATGTTCACAGATGTATTTTACAGAGAAGAAGGTCATTTTTTTACAATAACTAATGATGATGCTTTGATAGCATATTTAAATACTATCAAGCCACAACCACGAGAATATTTTTATCGAAATGGAGTATTTGCGTTTAGAAATATTGAAGACTATGATTTAGAATTAATCAATGAATGGCAAGATAAAGAAGCTAAAATTACCAAAACAGAGATTAAAACTACTAGCCAATTGCCATCAAAGTTTATGGTTTGTTTTTATTGGATCGAAGTAGGAATTATTGAGTTTAAAGATAATTTATTTATATTAAGTATTTATGAAAACGAACTTATTAATGATGTTAGTATTGAAATAGTAAGAGACTTATTAGTTGAATATGTCTCTAAAAAAACGGCCTAACAAGGCCATCATTTTAGGGGTGCGTAAAAAACATCAAGGGTGCACAAATTTTAGTAGGGGTGCTCTGGTGTATCAAAATAGGTCACCCGACACATTTATTTATTTAAAATTTTAGAGGAGAGATCCTCTTTTTTTATTTATTTATACGGAAGTAAACATCTAAAGATAAAAAATGATATACTATTTATAGACACTAATCATTTAATAAATGATTTATTATATTGGAGGTATAATTATGGCTAATTTAAAAGTAAGTATTGTTAATCCAACTACCCTAAGATTAGAAGAAGATGGTAAAAAAGGAGATACCATTGATCTTAAAAATGTTCAATCTGTTGATACAACAGCGATTTTGGATGCTATTAAAAAATCAACTGATGAGGTTTATAATACTAAACTAAGAGATGAAATAAATCGTTATGAAGCAAATAAGAAAGTTGAAATTACTGAGTTAAAACGAGAATATGAGCAACAACTTTCTAAGTTAAAATCAGATATTTTAAATGAAAAAACAACTGAGTTAAATAAACTACAACGAGAAATAGATCGTTTACTCTCTGAAGCAAGAATAGTACATGCAGAATACAACTCTAAAATTGAAAACTTAGAGTTAAAAATTAAGCAAGACTATCAAGAAAAAATTAATCAAGATCAAATGCAAATTCAAAAACTGATGCAACAAATTGAGCTTCTTGAAGCAAACAAACAAACTCTAATTAATGAAAAAGACAGCAAACACTCACTTGAAATAGCTAGTATTGAACTTGCTCATAAAGATTTAATTCAAGAAAAAGAAAACGAACTAAACCAATTAAGACTTCAACGTTCAAGCTTGCAAATAAAAACAATGGGTGAAAACTTAGAAAAATGGTGCAATAGCGAATATGAGGCACACGCAATTGCTGGTTTTTCGAATTCCGTGTGGCGAAAAGACACTATTCCTAAAAAAGCGGCACCAGATGAAAAAGGAACTAAGGCTGATTATATCTTTGAAGTATATTCAGGAGATAATATCCAAGAATCCGAGTTATTATTATCAGTTACTTGTGAGATTAAAGGAGAAGCACCTGATACAAAGGTAAAACAGAAAAACTCTGATCATTTCAAAAAACTTGATGAAGATAGAATCAAAAACAACTCTCAATACGCACTATTAATTAGTGAATTAGAGTGGGATACAGTTAATGATGTTCCAATTAAAAAAGTTCAAGAATATGAAAATATGTATATTGTAAGACCAACTTATTTTATTAGTTTTTTAGCACTAATTAAATCACTTGCTGATAAGTATAAAGAATTATTAAAAGAAAGTAATAAAGACGGTATTACATTTAAAGAAAGTCAAGCAATTTTAGATGAGTTTGAACAATTTAAAGTAACGTATCTTGAAAATCCAATTAGATATCTAACAAATGATTTAGAAGTAATTAAAAAAGAAGCTCAAGACATTTATGAGTCTAGTTATAAAATAGTAAGTTTAGCTGATAAGATAATATCAAATCGTATTGAAGAAATAAAAGTTAAAATTGAAAGATTTAATATTAGAAGAATAGCTAATAAAGTAAAAAAACTCGATGACTAATTTTTCTAAAAGAGTATATGATATTGTTAAAACTATT
>JAAYNT010000010.1 GCA_012520715.1 Acholeplasmataceae bacterium | reverse complement strand
TTATTCATGTTGTATCATATGATGTTGAAAAACCACTTGCAACAATAGTATTTATGCACGGTATTGCAGAACATCATATGGTTCATATGGATATGATAAAATATTTTAATAAAAATAAAATTAATGTTTTAGCCTTTGACTTACGTGGTCATGGTAGAAGTGGTGGCAAGCGCGGTGATATTGACCGCCTTGAAACTTTTATAACCGACCTAGAAGAAATTATGAAATACGCGAGGTCAAAGTATCACAGTAAACTATTTATTTTAGGACATTCAATGGGTGCATTAATTGCTAATTTATATGCAATTGATAATAAAGTTGATGGCGTTATTGTATCTGGTGCAACTGGTGATTTTGCAAAGTATACTAACATTTTACGAGTAGTACCAGCTAAATTTATTTGGTTTAAAAAGATTAAAACTAACTTCCAAGACCCACAACTTGGAGAAAAATTACTTACAAAAGAAGAAGTTTTAGACGATCCTTACTTACTTGATTATTTTCATATTAATTTAATTGGTCAAACAATGATTAAAGGTGTAAGAAAACTTAAAAAAGGAATGTCTAAAATCACATCACCTTATTTAATATTACACGGTGAAAAAGACAAGCTAGCACCACCAGAATCAAACTTAGTATTGTATGAGGGAATTAACTCAAAAGATAAAACAAGAATAGTTTATCCAGAATTATACCACAATGTATTAAGTGACTATACAAGTAATAAAGTTCATGAAAAGATTGTAGACTGGATAAAAGAAAGAACATAAGGAAATGGCACAATAGTGCCATTTTTTATTATATTAATATAAAACTTAGATTCTATATTTACAAACATTTTGATAAAGAAATTTTATTTGTGTAAAATAATAAAAATTATTATTTTTACAATCGCATTCTCGTTATTATTATTTGGATGTCAAAATGACAACTCAAATAATACTCACGTTGACTTAGATGAAGCTTCGAAACAAATTGAGCTTCCTACTGAAACCACAAAAGATCTAGACCTTTTTACATCTTTTGAATTTCAAGGAACAACCTTATCAGTTACTTGGTGGTCAAATAACGAATTATATATTAAAACAAATGGTCAAATAACAAGACCATCTTTTGAAGATGGTGATGTATCAGTAACACTAAAAGCAAGAATTTCAAATAATATAGAAACTAAAGTTTTGGAATTTGTAGTTGTGGTTGTAGCTTTAGATGAAGTTATAGAAGAACCAGAATTAATATATTTTGATGTTTTGTTTTTAGTTGATGACAATGAATTTAACAAACAAAATATATTAAAAGATTCGCTAGCTCAAAAACCTACTAATCCAACTAAAGATGGATATGTCTTTTATGGTTGGTATTTAGATAAGGAATTTGAAAATAGTTTTAATTTTAATACACCAATTACTAGTGATCTTACACTATATGCAAAACTTGTAATGCAAGATGAAGGATTATTTAATGAAAATTTTGAAAAGTATAACTCTTTAGATGAACTTGTTAATGTTTGGAATTTCAAAAATTAGATTAGAAAATCGTGATGGCAGTAATGCCAAATATAATGAAGGTTTAATGATATTTTCTAAAAATAAAAATACCATTAAACACGCAACATTTAGTGTTAAAAGAGCTAAAAATATAATAATTAGAAACTTAAAGTTTGATGAACTTTGGGAGTGGGATGAGTCTGGTAATTATGACAATAAAGACTGGGATTACTTCACAGTAGAATCTACAAGTGGGA
>JAAYNT010000096.1 GCA_012520715.1 Acholeplasmataceae bacterium | reverse complement strand
TTAAAAGGAGCTGAACAAGAGTTTCATCTTAAAAATAGATTTGATAAATTACCACACGCAGAATTTTATAAAGATAACCCATGGTTTAGAGTTTATTTAGTTCAAGGATTTTTTGATGCAACTAAACTTGTTAATCTAGATTATGGTTTAAGACTTGAAAGAGTTAAAAGAGCTGTGTTATATGGTTATGAAAACCACAGAGATTCATATGGTTTCATGCCAGAAGATTGGTCAGGGAGAGTACCTAATGAAGGGGCAGGCGGTTTTTCAGCAATTCATAGAACTTTATTTGTTGTTGGAAATATCGAAATAATGGCTATTTTAGACCAATATGAAGCTTATATAAGGGGAGAAAGCAAATAATGAAAAAAATATTTGGATTATTATTAATTCTTGTTGCAGCCTTAGTTTTTGCAGGCTGTAAGCAAGATGAAAAAGAAGAAGTAATTGTTAATACTTTTTATGATGCTGGTTTAAACCATGTCGATGTTATATATAAAGACTTTTACCATGCACCTGGTTCATTTGCTGAGTATAACCCAGCTGATCCAACACCAGGTTCAAAATATAGTGGTTCAGCAGCTCTTTGGAGCTACGGTGCCGTTATGACAATGTTAGCTCAAGCCGCTAAAATTAATCCTAAAAACACTAAAATTAAAAATCATGTTGAAGATATTGTCTTAGGATTAGAAGAGTTTAGAATGCCAAGACTTACAATGCATTACTCAGCAATTAATGGGGCTGGGGGAGAACCATATTATGATGATAATGCATGGGTTGTATTAGGTTTATATGACTTAGCAAAAGCTTATGGTAACGACGATTATATGAAACACTCACGTGAACTACTTAAATATGTATTAAGTGGTGAGTCAGAAGATGGTGGTGTTTACTGGAAAGAAACAGTAACATCTAGAAACACTTGTTCTAGTGGACCAGCTGTTGTTGCAGCAGTATTGCACTATTTAGAAAACCCAGAACAAGAAAAAGATTTACTAGATGCTGCGATTAGAATTTATGATTGGACAAAAAGAGTCCTAAGAGATCCAAGTGATAAAGTTTACTGGGACAATGCGACATATGACTATGAAAATGATAAAGAAAATATTGTCACATGGAAATTTACTTATAACTCAGGAACAATGATTTGGGCTGGTAAATTATTATATGAAGCAACCGGAGATGAAACTTACTTACAAGATGCAGAAGAAACTGCAGCTGGCGCATTAGGTCATTTCTTCAAAATGGTTGGTAGTAGTGGTTTTTATCCAAGAACACCATGGTTTAATGTTTATTTATTAAGAGGATTTATTGAATTTGGAAAAGCTTTTGAAGATGGTTCAAAAGATTATTATGTTAATTCATTTGTTACAAACTTAAGATATGCTCTAAATAATAACGCAGCTTATGAAAATGGAGTTTTACTTCCAACTTGGGGTAGTGGATTAAATGAAGCTGGTGATCAATTTACATCACTACTTAATACCGCAGGTACGGCTGAAGTATTATTCCTACTAGCTGATTGGCAAATAAATAAAGAAAAGGATACAAAATGAAAAGATTATTATTACTTCTTACAATCCTACTAGCTATTATTGGGCTAGTAGGTTGTAACGGTAATGGTGAAGAAGAAAAAGAACCATTATCAGACGAACAAGTCACTGAAAAACTAAATAGCTTAAATGATTATGGTCTTGATTTATTTCAAAAAGGAGATTACTTACCATTAATTAAAAACCATATTTATAGTGAACAAACATCAAGTTATAGCCGTAATGGTAATAACGTTGATGGTTTTGGAATGCCAGGTAATGAAACTGGTGAAGTTTCATCACTTAGTATTAGAAGGCCACTACTTATATTAAATCAACCAGGAATAGTTTATAGAATGTGGTTTACTAACTGGGCAGATGTACCAACACTGTTTATCATAATTGATGGTGAAGAAATTAATTATCGCTTTGATTTATATGAATTAACAGGTGGGGAAAATGAACCATTTGTTAAAGAATTAGTATTTAATAAAGAAGAATCAAGCGGTGGATATGTCTCATATGTACCACTAATATTTAAAAAGAGTATTGAAATTTATGGCCGTGGAGACTTTTACTTTAATATTAACTTTCAAAAGTACCCACACGGATATCAATTAGAATATGATAATTATGCTAAAAACTTACAACCAGCTGTTGATATCTTAAAAAATGTTGGAAGTGACCCTAAATTTAATGATAATGATGAAGTTAGTGAAAAAAAGTTTAATATAGCTAAAAATGAAACTTATACACTTTATGAAGCAAACGAAAAACAAACTGTAACAGCATTAAATCTTAGATTTCCTAATTTAGGTGTCCATGAATTTGATAGAACTATGTATGATGATAAAGGACACAGAATTTTTAGAGAAAGCACACTTGAGTTTGATCTAAATGCGAAAGCTGCCGGATCACATCAACTTAAATTTAGAGGAGTTTTAGGTGAACATATTGAAGAGATAGCTGATGTTTATATTAACGGTTCTAAAGTTGATGAGATTAAGTTTAGAAGAAGAAGGATTGGTGGTTTTGAATGGAAAGATGATCCATTCTTCGCTGATTCAGAGATTACTATAAATCTAGCTAAAGGCGGCAAATTTAGAGTTAAATTAGTACCAAAATCAGATTATATATCGGTATATAATGCGATTTTGGTACAAAACAATAAACAAATTGACTTTCTTGATTTTGGTAATAATGAACAAGAAAAGAAACGTGAATTAGTAAAAACTGGTTTAGTATCACCAGTATCTGCCAATTTAGAATATGATCCAAATACATTAATCGATGATGCAACTTGGACTAAAATTCACATTGAAGAAGATATTATTAATAAGTTAATGAGTAAAATTACTTATGATAATTTAGATACTCCAGCAGTTTATGCACCAATTTCAAGTTTCTTTGGATTTGGACAATTTGGAATGTTTAAAACACTAGGCTTAATGGTCGGTCTAAGAAGCGATGGTTGGATGTATTCATATTATCCAATGCCATTTGAAAAAGGTATAAAAATTGAGCTTATTAATAATTCTGAAATTGATTTTTCAAATTTAGAATTTAGCATTTCAACCGAAACTAACCGTTTTGAAACAGGCACATATGGTTATTTCAAAACTAAGTATACTGAAAACTTGTTAGATACTCCATCTGCGTTAAGAAGAGGAGAGCCAATTGATGTTTTAACAACTTCTGGGCGTGGCCACGTTGTAGGTCTTACTCATTCGCAAACTGGAAATTATTTTGGACTTCACTCAAGATATTATCTTGAAGGAGATGAACAAATTTATATCGATGGAAGCTTGTCACATTCATTCCATGGAACTGGAACTGAAGATTTATATAACGGTGGCTGGTACTTTAAAAATGGTGTTCAAGCAACACCACTATTTGGACAATCAAATCATAACTATCGTAATGATATTGATAGAACTGTCATGATTAGAACATTTTTCACTGATCCAATTTACTTTAGATCAGGTATTGATTTTAAATTAGAGCATGGTGGTAATAATGATAGACCTGATTCTAATGTTTACTTACTAACTTATTATTATCATCTTGATGATACTAAATTGTTTAAAACAGATACTTTAGTAATTGGTGATGATGAGCAAAGATTGAATCATAATTATAAGTTTGATGAAGATAGCGAAATTAAAGATTACTCAACAAGTTTACTATCTTATGAAGGTTTATATTCAAATAAACGTTCAAATTATCAAAAGATGGCAATCATATCTAATGAATCATCATTTGAAATGAGTTTATTTGAAGCTAATGAAGGTGCCATTTTAAGAAGAGAATACTTAATGGAGTATTTAAACCAAATGGCTGATGTTTATGTAGATGGGGAGCTTGTTGGAACATGGTCATCACCACAAAGAAACGCCTTTATGGGGTTCTTTGTTAGACAAGATGACTTTGTCATAGATAAAAAGTTTACACAAGGAAAAAGTAAAATTACTATTAAGTTAGTGGTTAAAGAAAGTTACGACTCCAGTCTATGGAGTGAGAGTTTTTATGAGATTTACTCAATTGTAAAATAAGGAGGAACAAAAATGAGAAAATTACTAGGATTTATAACCGTATTATTGCTTGCGGTTGCACTGGTAGCTTGTAATGGGGGAACCCAAGGCGGCGAAGGTGATGAAAAAGTAGATAAACTAACAATATGGGCTGATAGTACATATTGGGGTGGAGAAAACGGAAAGTTAGTTAATCAAATGGTTAAGTTGTATCAAGAAGAAACTGGAATTGAAGTTATATATGAACCACAACCTAACTTAAAAGACAAAATGAAAGGCGCTAAACTAGGCGGGGAAACAGCTGATGTTGTTATTTGGGACCGCTGGGAGACAGTTGCATTTGTTGATGATGATTCATTAGTTGACTTAAAACGTTATATTGAAGAAGATGGTATTAATTTAGAAGAATACCAACAAGAAGCACTAAGCGAAATGATAGATGGAGATGGAATCTACGGCTTACCACTAGATATTGATGCTTGGGGATATTGGGTTAATAAAACGTTAGTAAGAGAAGCTAACGCAAGACTAAAAGCGGAAGGTAAACCAGAAGTTCAAGAACTTCCAAAAACTTGGGACGAGCTTCGTGAAACAGCGATTGCCACAACTAAACGTGATGCTAACGGTAAAATGACAGTTGCTGGTATGAACCTTGATACAGCGGGTTCATTTTACTCATATATTCAAACAGCTGGTGGACAAATGTTAAAAGAGGAAGGCGGACAAACAAAAGCAGCCTTTAACACTCCACAAGGACGCATGGTTATACAATTTTGGTATGATTTAATTCACGAACACAAAGTATTCTCACAAGAACTACTTGGCACTGGTGGAGGAACAGATGATCCATTTGTTACTCAGCTAGTAGCTATTCAATCAAACTCACTATTAAATGGTAGTAGATTTTATGAGCAATATGTTGGTGATAAATTTGAGTATGAATTTATTCCATTTCCAAAAGGTCCATCAAGCGATTTAGCACTAACACCAGAAGATGCTGGTAAATATGCAGGCGGTTTAATGGGTGGATTTGGTCTTACTGTACCATCAACATCTAAAAAACAAAGAGCAGCGTGGAATTTAATTAAATGGTGGATTACTGATACTGACAAAGTTGTTCAGTGGGCAAACATTTCTCAGTTAATTCCTGCTAAAATTTCAGTTATTGAAGAATTAAAAGCTGAAAATATTCCTAACGTTAGAAACGTATTAGATGTACTTCCACACTTAAAAGTAAGACCAAAAGCCAAAGGTTACCCATCTGTTGAAACAGCAGTTGTAATGGGCTTAATTCCTACAGTCTTATTTGGTGATGGTTACATGAGAGGTCACGACGGTTCACCAGCTGAGAGAATTAATGCACTTTTAAATGATATGGAAAGACAAGCAAACGAAACATTTATCTTTGCAAACATGTAAAAAAACAATAATATAACAAAATAGATCTAAATTTAAGAAAGTTGGTGTTACACATGCAAAATGTAAATCAAAATGAGCACGGATTAGCAAACGTAAATCCTAAAAAGGAGAAAAAACCATTTAAAGAAGTTTTTTGGTCACGTAAAGGTCAGCGCAATTTTTGGGGTTACACATTTGTAGCACCAGCTTTAATTATATTTGTCTTATTTACAGTGCTACCAATTATACTTTCATTTACTTTAGGTTTTACTAATATTAAAAGTCCAGCATCATCAAATTATAAATTTACTGGACTTGCAAACTTTAGATTTTTATTTAATAGTAATCCAAGTTTTTGGAAAGGTATGAAAAATATATTACTATATACAGTCATTACCGTTCCACTAACTTTAACAGGATCGATGATACTAGCACTTATTGTAAAAAAACCAATTGCTGGTACAAAGTTCTTCAGAGGAGTTTTCTATTTACCAGGTATTACATCTGGAGTAGCAACAGCGATGGTATGGTCATACTTACTAAATGGAACGAATGGTATTATTAACCAAGGGATTGCCGGTATTAATAATCTATTTGGATTTGAATTAATACCTAAAATATTACTTGCGGTTGAATCAACCGCACTATGGGGTATTATTTTAATGACCTTATGGGGCGCATTAGGTGGTAACATGGTTTTATTTTTGGCAAGTATGAATTCAATTCCAACTAGTATTTTTGAAGCGGCTGAAGTAGATGGGGCAAATCGTTTTCAAACATTTTTCAGAGTCACACTACCGATGATGAAACCATCAATATTTTTTGCCTTAACATTATCATTAATTGGAACTCCACAAATGTTTGAACCAATTATTTTAATGAATGCACGAACCGTCACGCCGGTTTATGAGATTTATAAAAATGCAATGGACAATGGAATGATGAGTCTTGCGATCGCTCAGTCAATAGTACTGTTTGCATTTATTATGATGATTACGTTTGTTATGCAAAAAACAAACAAAGAAAGTTATATTTAGGAGGTTAGAAAAATGGTTGATACTATGAATAATAAAACTAATCTCGAAACTAAAAAGAAAAAACAATCTAGATTTAAATCAAAAAGATTTAGAAGAAACTTATATGAAAATATCTTCTTGTGGATAACTAGAATTGCACTTGGGATTGTATTTGCATTCCCGCTTTACTGGGCATTTATTACCTCAATTAAACCACCAGAAGAAATATCATCACCAGTTATTAGTTTGTTTGCACAAAACCCAACATTTGAAAACTATCGGTATGTTTTAAGTTATAGAAACTTACATACGGGACAAATTCAAATATTTCAAGCACTAAGAAATACATTACTACTAACAATTGTTGGTGGGGGACTGAATATTATAGTAACTGCACTAGCTGGATATTCATTTGCTAAATTAAGATTTAAAGGCCACAAAGTAGTCTTTAGAATCTTAATTGCATCAATGATGATACCAGGAGTTATTACACTATTTCCATCATTTATTGTAATTAGTAGACTTAGAATGTGGAACATATTTGGGGTTATATTGCCAGGTATAAGTAGTGTTTTTAATATATTTTTCATGAGGCAGTTTTTCCTAACTCTACCAGATGAGTTAGGTGAGAGTGCAGAAGTAGACGGTGCAAGTGAGTTTAGAATTTTCTGGTCTATTTACTTACCACAAGTTAAACCAGCTATTGCAGCAATTGCAATATTTAACTTCCAAGGTGGTTGGAATAACTTCCTTGGGCCATACATTATTTTAGGTTCAAGAAGTTTAGTACTTTCAACATTTATTAAATACTTTGAAGGAAACCACTTTGGTCACACATTAGCAGCCTCAATGCTAATGACATTACCTATTTTAATTATCTTCATTATATTCCAAAAATACTTCATGCAAAGTATAGCAATGACGGGGGTAAAAGAGTAGGTTTATTTAATGAGTATATATGATATACTATTAGTAAGGTGAGGATATGAAAAACGTTCCATTATATCAAAAGATATTTGATCATTACTATAACAAAATAATTACAGGACAAATTAAAGAAGGCGAACAAATTTGTACTGAAAAAGAAATCATGGAAAAGTTCTATGTCTCTCGTATTACTGCCAAAAGAGCAGTTGATATGTTAGCAGAACGCGGCCTTGTAACAAGGATTCCGGGTCGCGGAACTTTTGTTACAATGACTCCGAAAGTTAGACATAACTTTGATGATGACAAATTAATTGGAATCATTTTTTCTGATATTGAATATTCATTTGGTCTTGATATTTTAAAAGGGATTGAAGATGAAGCGAGAGAGCGTAATATTCATATCTTATTTCGTAGGACATTTGAGTCATTAGAAAGAGAAAATGAAGCAATTAACTCCATGGTTCACCGTGGTGTAGATGGTTTAATTATTCAAACTGTCCACGGTGAAACATATAGTGATGTGATATTAAAATTATATTTAAATGGCTTGCCAATTGTATTAGTTGATAGACATATGGATAAAACAAAAGTTCCATTTGTAACAACTAATAACTTTAAGGCTGCCTTTGATACAACTAAATATTTAATTGATTTAGGATATCGTAATATTACATTTGTATCCGCATCACCAGAATACACGTCAACTCTAAATGATCGTTATCGTGGTTTTAAAGCAGCCATAAAAAATGATAGAACTCCAGATTTATTAACACTTGAAACACCAGAGATTAGAGAACGTAGTGAAAAAATGATAAATAGAGATATTAATAATATTAAACAGTTATTAGAAGAAAACCCGAAAATTGATTGCATATTTGCTGCTGAAGCATATGTTGCAAAACTTGCCCACAGGGCAGTTAAAAAGTTAAATTTAAAAGTCCCAGATGATATTGGTATTGTTTGCTTTGATACTGATGAAAGAGAGTTAAATGGGGGAACATCATTTACTCATATCGAACAACAGCAATATGAAATGGGCGTAATAGCAATGAAAACAATAGATGAAATAATTAAAGGAAATGCCGATGTTAAAACTGACAACCTAATTGATGGCATTATCATCGAAGGGGATACAGTAATAAGAAAACAAAAAGGAGATAAAGATGAAAAAATTTAACGGATTAGTTACAGATTTAGGTAGTTTAACAAGATTATCAGACGCTAAAAGTCGTTCATTAAGCCCTGAGAATTATACAGGTGCCAAAGGTAAAGGTGGAATGGCCAAAATTGGTGAAGGATTCGCTAGCGAAGCCGCTAGAGAATTAGGCCAAGGCTGGAAAGTAAATCCATTTCATATTATTAAAGCGGGCGAAGTATTTGAAATGGCTAATATTGAAGGACCAGGAGCTATTCAACATATTTGGATGACTCCAACTGGATCATGGCGTCATACAATTATGAGAATATATTATGATGGACAAGACTGGCCATCAGTTGAAGTTCCAATTGGTGATTTTTTCTGTAGTGGCTGGGGAACATATGCTCCAGTTAACTCGGCAACAATTACAGTTAATCCAGGAAGCGCATTTAATTCTTATTGGATTATGCCATTTAGAAAAAATATTAGAATTACATTAGAAAACGTTGATAAAACTGATATGGTAGTTTACTACCAAATCGATTATACATTAACTGAAATTGATGAAGACATGGCATATTTCCATGCTAGATTCAATCGTGTTAATCCACTACCTTATAAAGAAGTTTACACAATTATAGACGGTATTAAAGGTAAAGGACATTATGTTGGAACTTACATGGCTTGGGGAGTTAATAACGCAGGTTGGTGGGGTGAAGGCGAAATTAAGTTTTATATGGACGGAGATAAAGAGTTTCCAACTATTTGTGGAACTGGTACTGAAGATTATTTCTGCGGTTCATATAACTACGAAAATAAAGCTACTAACCAATATGAAGAGTATACAACTCAATATGCCGGATTAAACCAAGTAATTAGACCTGATGGATTATATCGTTCACAACAAAGATTTGGTATGTATCGCTGGCATATTACTGATCCAATTAGATTTGAAGAAGAACTAAAAGTTACAATGCAAGCTCTAGGTTGGAGAAGTCATCATAGATACCTACCACTTCAAGATGATATTTCATCGGTTGCATATTGGTATCAAACACTACCTAGTCCTAAATTTGATAAATTCTTTACAGCTGACGAACTGGAAGTGATCTAATGAATGATAAAGAAAAAACTTTGATTTTCGAAGAAGTTTTTCAAAAAGAAATTGATGCTTTAAAAGAAGCAAAACAAAACTTAAATAGTAATGATATTCTTGCGGCAGCCGAATTAATTAATGGCTGCCGTGGGAAAGTATTATTTATTGGTCTTGGAAAAAGCGGATATATTGGCGAGAAAATATCTGCAAGTTTTTCCTCAATGGGAATACCAAGCTTTTTTATTCATGTAACCGAATTATTCCATGGTGATTTTGGAAGAGTAGAAGATGATGACGTATTAGTATTATTATCACATAGCGGAGAAACTGTTGAAGTAGTAAGTGCGGGTAACAATTTAAAACAAAGAGGAAATAAAATTATTTCAATTACTTCAAAAAAGACATCATCACTTTCAAAGTTATCTGATGTTTCACTAAACTACGAGGTAAGTGTAGAAGCAGATCATTTAAATAAAGCACCAACTAATTCATCAACTATTACACTTGTAATTGGTGATGCATTAATGGTTTTAGTGAGCAAATTAAGAGAATATTCTGCCACTGATTTTCTAAATAATCATCCTGGCGGATCACTTGGAAAAGCAAAGGATATTAAAAAATGAGTGTATTAGTTGTTGGAAGTTTTATGACTGATTTAGTTGCAAGAACAACTAAACAACCAGTCGCAGGACAAACGGTTGTAGGTGAATCATTTGGTATATATTTAGGTGGAAAAGGGGCTAACCAAGCAATTGCTTCAAAAAGATGTGACTCGGAAACGTACATGGTTGGTGCATTAGGTAATGATAATTTTGGCGAAGCTTTTTTGGAGTTTTTAGAAAAGTCAGGCTTTGATAAAAACCATGTTTTAATAAAAGAAAAAGTTTCAAGTGGTGTGGGTCATATTGTTATTGATGATGAGACTGGTCAAAACCAAATTATTATTATCCCAGGGGCAAACTTACATTTTACCGAACAAGATTTATTAAAATTTGAACACCTATTTAAAAAGTGTAATATAGTTGTTAATCAACTAGAGATGCAAGATGAAATAATAATTAAATCTAAAGAGTTAGCTCATAAATATAATAAAAAATATTTACTTAATCCAGCACCTTATAAGATGTTATCAGATGATGTGTTAAAAGACATTTGTTTTTTAACACCTAATGAAACCGAACTAGCAG
>JAAYNT010000095.1 GCA_012520715.1 Acholeplasmataceae bacterium | reverse complement strand
TGGCTTAAATGAAAAGCAATTTCGTAAGACTTTTGATTATGCAGCTAAAATGGAAGGCCAACAAGGTGAAAACTTCTTAAAGTTATTAGAATCTCGTCTTGATAATGTTGTATATCGTCTAGGGCTTGCTAGAACTCGCCCACAAGCTAGACAATTAGTTAACCATGGTCACATTTTAGTTGATGGTAAAAAAGTTGATATTCCATCACTAAGACTACAACCAGGTCAAACAGTATCCTTAAAAGAACAATCTAAGGATTTAAAAATTGTTACTGAAGCATTAGAAGGACAATATGCAACTGTTGACTTTGTTTCTTGGAATCCTGAAACAGGAGTTGGCGTATTTGCAAGATACCCTGAAAGAAATGAAATCTTACCTGAAATTAACGAACAATTAATCGTTGAGTTCTACAACAGATAATTAAACCAAGTACTAAAAAAGAGCCTAGTTAGGCTCTTTTTCTTTATAAAAAATAACTCTACAAGAGAGTTATATTTTTAGTTATTTAACTGCGGCAGTAACTAACTCTAAATATGACTGTGGATTGAGTGAAGCTCCTCCAACTAATGCACCGTCAATATCAGACTCATTTAATAATTCACTAATATTTTTAGGATTTACAGATCCGCCGTAAAGTATTCTAATTTTTTCTGAAACGCTACTACCATATAATTCTTGTAGCGTTTGTCTAATTGATTTAATTGTATCATTAGCATCTTGTGGGGTTGCAGTTTTTCCAGTACCAATTGCCCAAATTGGTTCATATGCAACGATTGTTTTAATTGCATTTTCTTTAGAGATTCCTTTAAAAGCTTTCTTAATTTGATTTCTAACAAATTCATTAGTTTTTCCAGCTTCTCTTGTTTCTAAACTTTCGCCAACGCAAATCGTTGGTGTAAGTTTATGAGCGTGTGCTGAGAGTAGTTTTTGATTGACTGTTTCATCAGTTTCTGCAAAATATTGTCTTCTTTCGCTATGTCCAATTAAGACGTGAGTTGTTCCAATGTTTGTTAACATATTAGCTGAAACTTCACCAGTAAATGCTCCTTCTTCAGCAAAATGCATATTTTGAGCACCAATTCTTAAATTGTCTTCTTGTCTTTTAATTAAAGTTCTTAAATAAATTGGTGATACAAATAAAATAGTTTCTACTTCTTCAATTGCAGGAACTTTGGTGTTTACTTGATAGATGAATGCTAATGCATCATCTCTTGTTTTAAACATCTTCCAGTTTCCGGCAATAACTGGTATTCTTTTTTTCATATTATCATCCTAAAATTTGTGTAATTTCTTTAATGGCGTCATCAGCACGTTCGCCATTAGCAACAATTTTAACGTTTTCACCGTAAGGAACGGCTAGTGACATTAAACCTAAGATTGATTTTAGATCAATAATTCGATCGCGATAGTGTAGTGTAATATCGACTGAATATTTTGAAGCTGTTTGAACAACTTTAGCAGCAAGCGCGGCATGAATGCCATTAGTGCTTGAAATTGTAATTTCCCTTGATATCATATAATTTTTCTCCTTTATTAAAACATTGGTGGTGTTGAAACCCATAATACTTTAGCAACACCATTTGAATTATTTACTAAATAGTGCTCTTTATGAGCAAGGTAGTAAAAAGTTTCTCCTCTTTTAAGAGGATATCTTTTTTTATTATAGACAAGTGTTACTCGTCCTTCTAATACATAACCAAATTCTTCTCCTGAGTGCGGATCATCAATTACTGATTGACCACCAGGAAGAATTTCAATAATTATTGGCTCCATTTGATACTTTTGAGCATTTGGAACAATCCAAAAGATTTCATTTTTTAAAACGAAGTCTTCTTTAGTGTAGTAGTCTTCATCTTTATATGTAATTGCAACATCGTTTTCTAAACTGAAAAATTCATGAACATCAGTTCCAAGTACTTCTAATATTGAATAAAGAGTTTGAATTGACGGTGAAGTTAGATTATTTTCTAACTGAGAGATATATCCTTTAGTTAATTCTACACGGTTAGCTAATTCTTCTTGAGTTAATCCATTACCTAAACGAAGTTCTCTAATCTTCTTGCCAATGTCGACCATTATTTATTATCAACGCACTCAATACCCGGAAGTTTTTTGCCTTCTAAGTATTCAAGTGATGCTCCGCCACCGGTTGAGATATGAGTAAACCCGTCAGCTAATCCATTTTCAATAACTGCAGCTGCTGAATCGCCACCACCAACTATTGTTGTTGCATCTTTAAGTTCAGCTAATGCTTTAGCTATTTCAATAGTTCCACCAGCAAAGTTTGAAAACTCAAATACACCAACTGGTCCATTCCAAACAACCGTCTTAGCATCAGCTAAGTATTCTTTGAACTTAAGAATTGTTTTTGGTCCAATATCTAATCCCATTTCATCAGCTGGGATATCTTCGTACGTATGCAGGTGTTTTTCTGAGTCATTAGAAAATTCTTTTGCTGTATAAACATCAACACCTAAGACAATTTTACCTTTAGATTTTTCTAATAAGTCTTTAGCTAAATCTAATTTATCATCTTCAACTAAGCTTGTTCCAACTTCGTGTCCTTGAGCTTTAATAAAAGTATAAGCCATACCGCCACCGATTAAAATATGATCAGCTGTTTTTAATAAATTTTCAATAACGCCAATTTTATCGCTTACTTTGGCTCCGCCTAAGATTGCTACAAATGGGCGTTTCGGATTATCAACTGCTTCGCCAATAAAATTAATTTCTTTTTCAAGTAAGAACCCAGCAGCTGCACCACCAATGTTAGATGCAATTCCAACGTTAGATGCGTGTGCTCTGTGTGCTGTACCAAAAGCGTCGTTAACAAATAAATCACCTAATGATGCCCAGTATTTACCTAATTCTGGATCATTTTTAGATTCTTTTCTTCCTTCTAAATCTTCAAAGCGAGTATTTTCTACCATTAAAACTTCACCTGATTTTAATTGGTTAATAGCATCTTCTAATTCTTTGCCTCTTGTTTTTGGAACAAACTTAACAGGTTGTTCTAATAACTCAGCAAGTCTTATTGATACTGGTTTAAGTGAGTTTTTTTGTAAATCCTCTTCTTTTTTGATTCTTCCTAGATGTGAAAATAAAATAACTTTTGCTCCACCTTCAATTGCATATTTAATTGTTGGTAGTGCTTGAACAATTCTATTATCGTCTGAGATTACTCCGTTTTGAAACGGAACATTAAAGTCAACTCTAATTAATAACTTTTTGTTCTTTAAATCTAAATCTCTAATTGTTTTCTTTGCCATATTTAATTCATCTCCTTTGACACTTTCCACAAATATTATAACATAGTTATAAGTATATGTTAAGAATTAGTATTATGAAAGTGCTTTAGCAAATGATAAACTAAAATAATTACTTTAATTTGTTTTTATAGTCTAAAATTATTTTACTAAATTCTACTCTTTTTATAAACTTTTGATACTTGATATTTATTGTTAGTTTTTTGTAATCTTTAAAAGTTAAATTTGTTTGGTTATTTTCATCTTCAATTAAAATAACCGCACCAATATTAATCCAGATATTGTCATAATCTCTTACTCTTTTAGTAGGAATAAAGATGTTTGATGAGTTTATTACAACTGGAATTAGTTGAACATCACCAAAAAGGCTTTTTATAGCCTTTATATAACCTTCGTATGTAAATAGTTCTTTTAAACAATAAGATTTAATTATTGATAAATTGTTTCTCTTAGATGAAACAACTTTATCTTTGTAAATAATATCACACCCATATGGTGTGTTAATTAGATATTTAATCATAGTTTCATAAAAAAAGAGGCGATTTGCCTCTTTTCTGTTTTACTCTTCTTCTTTTGTTTCGTCTGATTCAACTTGCTCGGCTTGTTTCTTTTCTTCGCGTTTTTCTTTTTGGCGTTTAAAGAAGTTTCTAATTCTTTCAATTAAGCCTGGTTTTTCATCAGATGTTTGTTTTTGTCTTTCGGCTTTCTTAGCTTCTCTTTCTTGTTGTCTTTCAGCTCTTCTAATTTCTGCAATACGTTTTTCGTATGCTTGTGGATCTTCAACTTTTAATCTTTCAAGTTCAGCTTGTTCAGCAGCTTCTCTTGCTTTTCTTTCAGTTTCAATTTTTTCCATTTCAATTCTGATGGCTTTAATATTACCGTTAGGTAATAATCTTTCTTCAGTAATTGGATCAAAGAAATGACATTTGTTCATGTCAAATACTAATTGTAATTTATCGCCAATTCTAACATCATATCTTGCATCAACTGATGCTGAGAATGGATATTCTCCTAAGTTAGAATAAATATGAGTTTCTGCACCTAATAGTTCAGCTACGTCTACTTCAATATCAACAACTGCATCTGGATAAGCTTCAAAGACTACTTTATCATCATGGATATCTTCTGGACGAATACCTAAGACGATTTCTGTGTCAAACATATCATTAGCTTTAACTAATTCTAATTTGCCTTCTGGAACTTTAATTTTATGATTATCAACATGGAAGAAACCATCTTTAGTAATCTTACCATGAATAAAGTTCATTGGAGGTGTTCCAATGAATCCACCAACAAAGATGTTGTTAGGATTATCATAAATTTCTTTTGGTGCCCCGACTTGCATAACCCAACCATCTTTCATAACAACGATTCTATCAGCCATTGTCATCGCTTCAATTTGGTCGTGTGTTACGTAAATAGTTGTTGTTTGTAAGCTTTTATGTAATTTAATTAACTCACCACGAGTTTGAACTCTTAACTTAGCATCTAAGTTTGATAATGGCTCGTCCATTAAGAATACTCTAGCGTCTCTAACGATTGCTCTACCTAAAGCAACTCTTTGTCTTTGTCCACCAGATAAAGCCTTTGGCTTTCTTCTTAAGTATGGAACAAGACCTAAGATTTCGGCTGCATTGTATACTTTTTCTTCAATTTCATCTTTTGGTACTTTTCTTAACTTTAAACCAAACGCCATATTATCAAATACTGTCATATGTGGATATAAGGCGTATGATTGGAATACCATCGCGATATTTCTATCTTTTGGTGGAACATCATTAACTAAAATATCGTCAATGTATAACTCCCCTTCTGTAATTTCTTCTAGACCAGCAATCATTCTTAATGTTGTTGATTTACCGCAGCCAGAAGGTCCAACAAATGCAATAAATTCACGGTCTTTAATTTCTAAGTTAAAATCAATAACCGCGTGCACCCCATTTGGATAAACTTTATTTACTTTATTTAATTTCAGTGTTGCCATAATAAATCTCCCTTCATCTTATTAACAACCAAATGTATTTTAGCATTTATTAGACATAAAAAAAATGTGCAAACTGCACATTAATTTTCTATTGCTCTATATATTAACATCGCGTCTTTAAAACGACGCGGATTAAACCCTGTTTCTTCATAAAATTTATCTAATCTTTGAATTAAAGTATTTCTATGCATGTATAATCTTTTACTAGCTTCACTTGTATTTTGATTACATTCAAAAAATACTTTTAAAATGTTTTTAGTTTCAAAATCACCATAATATTTTTGTAATATCAACTTTTTAAAATCAGTATCTAATGGTTTTGATATTTCAAAATATAATAAATCAGCTGAGTTTAAATATGTAGTAGAAATATCAAAAGGAACTATTTGTAACATCTTTTTAACTCTTTTAATATTTCTTTCTAATTCGTGGTAAGTTTGAAAACGATTTGATTCAAAAATTCTTATCTCTATTAAAAACTCCTGAGTAATTGTTTGTGAGAGTTCTTGAAGTGATGATTCTAATAAGTTTTCAAAAACTACAATTATTTGATTACTATCAAAATCAATTGTTTCAATATTTACAACCTCTTCAAAAAGAGATATTAACATATCCTTTTCTGATCGAATTGTCTTTTTACTTTGTAAGATAAAATATTGATACATTATTGAACACCTTGATAACGATATTGTTTTACTTCTTCTGCAAGACAAAATACTGCGTATGGTGGAATTGTTTTAATACCTTTTTCAAATCCGAAATTTTTAGAAGCAACTCTAATAACTAATTTTGTTTTGGGATTTTCATCAATAAACTGTTCAATACTTCTTGAATAAACATTTTTTCCACTTTTTACTTCGATTGGAACAGCATTTCCGTTAAGCTCAACGACAAATTCAATTTCTGACATTCTTTTCCCTAGCCAATAAAATAATGGGATGCCCATTGATGTTAGTTCGCATGCCACATAATTTTCTGAAAACAATCCTGATAAATCATCTCGATACTCAGGATTTAATAAATTTATTAATGGTGTCATGCTTAGATTTGCAAACAAACCTGTGTCACTAATATATAATCTAAAAATATAATCATCAACATTGTAATTTAATGGTAAATTAGTATTATTTAGCCTTTTTGACTCGTAAGCGATATTGGCGCTTGTTAACCAAAGAATACTAGAACCAAAGTATTGCTTGTGTTTTCCTGATTCAACAAATGAGTATTTAAAATTTTTGTTTTCTTTTTGAAGTTGTCTAATTAAACTTTGGTAGACCTTGCGAATTTTTAAACGCTCAACACTAGTCGTGTATTTGTTCATATCGTTTAAATAATTTTGATACACATTTTCAATTATTTGTTGACTTTCTAAAAATGAACCAGTATTTATGAAAGTTGCCACACTATTCGGAAGTCCACCGACAACAAGATAATTATAATATTCGGTCATTAATATTTCATGAGTTATAGAATCCATTTTTTTGTTATCAGAATATGACTTTTGAATTTTGGGAATCATATTTTCGCGACCATTAGCTATCAGATATTCTTTAAAATTCATTGGATGCATTTCGTATGTAATAACTTTCCCAACTGGAAATGACACTTGAATATTATTTAGTGCTACTCCTAGTAAGCTTCCAGAAGCAATAACCGAAATGTCACTTCTAAATTCATTAAAATATTTTAATGACGTTAATGCACTAGGACACGCTTGAATTTCATCAAAAAATAATAAAACATCTTCTTTGATAGTCACTTTAAATTCGGCTTCGAATAACGGAATCAACTTATTTGGGTCTAGTGAATGATTAAAGAAAGATTTAAATTTTTGATTTTCTTCAAAATTAATATATATAATATCACTAAATTTTTGTTTGCCAAATTTAAAAACAGTATATGTTTTACCAACTTGTCTTGCCCCAGTTATTAAAAGAGGCATTCGATTAGGATTATCAAACCATTTTTCTAATTTGTCTTCTATTAAACGATACATTATATTATCACCTAATTGAATTATACTATGTATTCCCTATAAAATCAAGGTTTTTGTAATCACTTTTAATGAAAAAATCAAGGTTTTTGTAATCACTTTTAATGAAAAAATCAAGGT
>JAAYNT010000094.1 GCA_012520715.1 Acholeplasmataceae bacterium | reverse complement strand
CATAATGACTGCTACAAAATAAATTCGAATCTTTTTCATAGAATCCCTCCATATCTATTTTTTTAGTTTCGATATTAGTTATAAATGACATATCATTTCAAATTGTCGCTGAGCACATAATTAAATAACTAATTCATTTTTATTATATATGATGCTGTAAGCGATTACAACATGTATATAACAATTACAAAATTTCATATCATTTATATCATTTGCCTAATTTACATGCTTGTTTATAATTCTTTGTGGTAACGGTTGCATCATTAAATAATACACAAAATAAAAATGCGATTAAAGGATTTTTCCTTCTAATCGCATTATTAAGATAATTTATGTTTGATAAACTTTTCTAAATTTAGTCCGTTTAAATGATTATTTATTCAATATTTTATCAATATTTTTATTCATTTGTTATTTCAAATGGATTAATATAAGCATTTTCGACTGCAGTTCTTATTTGTTCTAAATAAGTACCTACTCCAACTCCAGTTGGATAGTATTTTACTTTTTTCACGTCAATATCAGTAATTTGTTTAATCCACATTAATCCGGCAATGTATTTACCAAATTCATTTAAATGGTATCCATCGTTACCAGTTGCAATCTCACTTACGCCTTTCATCTCAATTGTAGTTCTCGCATTTTGAATTGCAGTACCTGATGGAATAATAAAGTCTATTCCTGGATTTGTAACTACTTTAGTTTGAGTAGTATTTACAATTGCTTCATACATCTTAATTTGATCGCTTCCATATCTTGGAAATCCAGAGTGACCAGTTTCTTGAGAGTATGCCCAGGTCATATGGTAACCAATTTTTGTATCTGGTGTTTCAATTCTTTTTTTAATTTCTCTTAATAAAGTAGTAAGTGCTGGATCAATAGTATTTGGATCTCCTGAGTCTTGTGAGACTTGTTGGACTGTAATAATATCCCACTCATGATCAGCTAAGCCATACTCAATAGTTGTGTCTTCTCTTACTTCATAACCTTTTCCTTTAACCCACTTACGATATGAGTAAGCTGGGTTATTGGAAGTGAGTGCTCCTAAGTGATATTGTAAACTAGTTCCACCACGATATAAGTATGCAATAACAAATTCTTCAATTCCAATATCTAATGCCATATCGGCAAAATACTTATAAGCATCAGCGGTAAATGAATTACCAATTGCTAATATATTAAGTCTTTCCATATATCTTGTTCCTTCTACCCATGGATATTTTACACTTGGAGTAATTTCAAATGGTTTTTCTATACTTGCAAGTACTGATTCAACAATTGCACCACTAAACTCTTCCGGTATCTCTTCATCAATAATTGTATAATTTGAAAAATCAATATTAAATAAATATGCACCCCACGTTAGTGCGGCTGCGTATTTACCTATTTTATTTAAGTGATATCCATCAACTGTTAGTTTATCACCAATAATTGATGTTCTTAAATTTTGAATCGTTGTACCAGTAGGTATAACATTATGAATATATGGGTTTTTAAGTGGTGAGTTGTTAGTAACTTCTACGATGTTTTCATACATAAATTGTTGATTATTAGCATAATTTTCAAAATCTTCGTGTTTACTATCACTTTGATACGCCCACGTCATATGCCAAACAACTTTTACTTTTTTGTTTAATGAGTTTTCTCTAATATAATCAACAAGTGTTTTTAAATGCGGATGATAACTACTTAAAACTCCGCTTTTACCACTTACTTGTTGAATAGTTACAACATCCCACTCTTCATCTTCTAATACTTGTTTAATTGATAAATGCGGAAAAGCAGGTTTTTCTTTTCCTTTTATGTATTTATCGTACTGGTAAGCTTTAGAATCGGTTTGAGCATTAATCGAATGAGTTTCTAAACTCGATCCACCAATATGAATATGTCCAACTACAACTCCATTAGAAATTTTAATGTTTTCATCTAAAATTGGATACAAATATTCAAGTGAGTTATGACTAAAGCTATTTCCTATGACTAATACTTTTTCCACTTTACCTAATTCCTTTTCTACTGGTTCTTCTACTGGAGTTGGTTTACATCCAACTAAAAGCAGTAACAATCCTATTGTTAATAATGAAAATATTTTCTTCACAATAATCACCTCTATATATCGTGATTTTATCACAAGATAAATAAAATGACAATATATCATTTTTAGTTGTTTTAAAAATAAAAGACTTCTTTATTTATTAAATAAAGTCAAAAATAACGCCTTTTGAAAAAGCGTTATTTTTATATCATTTATAACATTTTTTTATTACAAATATGAAACAACTATTTCTAATTCCCCGTTTATTTCAAATT
>JAAYNT010000093.1 GCA_012520715.1 Acholeplasmataceae bacterium | reverse complement strand
GCTTTTTGAAGCATTAACTTTCCATAACCTTTTCTTCTTTCAGATGGCCTAACACTATAACCAATATGTCCACCAAACTCAACTAAATATCCTCTTAATTCTAATCTGATATCAATTAATCCAAGTAATCTCTTACCACAAAACAATCCATACTGTAAATATCTAACAAGTTCAGAAGTACTTTTATGCTCCATTTTTTGCTTTAATCGCAGCCATTCTTCAGCACTAAGATTTCTTAACTTACCAGTACCATCCATACTACCGTTAGTATCAATAAATTCTTGTTTGAATGATTCTATTTCTTCAATATCATTAAAGTTTGGTTTTCTAAATTCAATATCTTTTCTACAATCCATATAAATCTCCAATAACTGATGCTATAAGTATACATTAAAACCAAATTTATTTCTATATAAAAAGTCAGTATATCAGTCACTTTTGGTTATACTATATCTTTTAAAAGAAAATAGGTCTTTTTAATGAAGACCTATCATTTATCCATTGTTATACCATCATAAATTATCTTTAATCTTTCAACATCTTCTTTTTCAAATATCAATTTACTGCGATTCATTATTTCATTAACAGCATCTTTAATGATTAAAACAAAAACATCCAAATCTTTATCTTCTAAAATATCTTCATATAAGCTAACTAGTTTCTCTATTTTTACTAGTTTTTGTGTATTTGATAATTTATTATCATAGGAAATATGCTTACCTAGTTTATTACCAACAAAACTTGCAAGTTCATATAAATTAGCTGTTAGTTGATCAAAAAATTTTTTCGAATCTTTCGAGTATAATTGTTCAATCCTTTGACTACTAGCATGATAAAAAGACGGGAAGTTATTTAAAAGTTCTAGTGCAGAAACTTCATCACCTTTTGCATATAACACTTTTGCTTTATAAGTAATAGCTTCTAATCGGTATTTTTCATCATTGCATCCTTCAAGTATTAAACTACATATTCTAAGAATTTCTTTTTCATTTTGAATTAATACTTTCGGATCATTATCTGCTTGTCCACCAGTAATGTAGAATAAGTAAATAACCATTAATTGATAATCATTCGGATATTCGGTTCTTGCTTTTATTGCTAGTTCTTTAGCTTTATTCCAATCATTTTCAAGAGCCCAAGCATTATAAATTTCTTCTTTTGCTTTTTTTATTTCTTCTTCAATAACCATATAATCATATCCCATTAACTCATCAATTGTAACGCCAAAAAAATGTGACAAAGGAAATAGTAATGTAATGTCCGGATATGTTTCATCATTTTCCCATTTACTGACTGCTGCAGGTGTAACATTAAAGATCTCAGCTAAGTTTTCTTGAGTAATCTTTTTTTCTTTTCTTAATCTTTTGATATTTTCTCCAATTAAAATATTCATAAAAAACTCCTTTCAAATTATTTGTAATATCGGCCTTAATTACACTAATATTATATCATTAAAAATTTCATTTACCACCCACCAGCAGTTAATATTATATTAACTTTTAGTTAAGTTTTTAATTTTAAGTATAGGAAGAATATGCAATTATTTTCGGTTATAAAATTAAAATATAACCTTTTTAATTAAATAAAAATATAATAATAATGTCAAAAATATATTACTAATTTCAAATGAATCATTTTCTGTAAATGTAAATTAAAATCATATAAAACCACCAAGCATAAATATATTGCTCACTATCAAATTTAGATATTAATCCGTGAGCAAACCTGTTTCTTAAATTTAATCCACTTTTAGAATCAAATATAGCTTCTATATTAAAAAGTATATCCTCATCAATTTTATCAATAAACTTTTTATTATTGATCACATAAGACACAGTATTAACCTCTTCAGTATAATCACTTTTTAATTCCAATTCTGGTATTCCATATACTAATCCCAATTCCCTAATACTAGCTTCTACTTGTGGGATTAAAATTGATAATCCTGCATCAAACTCAAAATTGAAACAAAAGCTCATTCCCCTTTTAACCAAGTGTTTATTCTCTTCTTTTATAATATAGCACTGATCTATTATTTCATCAAATAAAGCAGGGATATTCTCATATTTGTGTTTTATCAACTTAATTAATTCTAAAATAATTTCGCCTTTTCCAACCATTAAAAGTGTAGAATTATATATAGGATTAAGTGGGGAAGTGTAAGTAATCGTTTTGCCTTCTCGATCGATTATTTTTTCTTTTAGTTTTATGGTTTTTTCTTTCATATTTATTTTTGCATTAAGGAAAATGGTTAGTTGTTCTTTTGCAATATATTCACTAAGATTAATAGCATCTTTACGCTTTATAATGTCATTACAATTAAATAATAATTCCATATTTTGTTTTTCATTATTTTCTTTAACAAGTTTCTTTATATTTTTTATTTTCTTTGCTATGTCTACTGGCATAGTACTATAGACCATATCATTAGAATTTTCTATATTGCATTCCGCTAATTTTCTTTTTGCTTTTAAGCAGTTATCAGTATTGCCATTATTGCTTTTTTTATATGAATCTATTGCTTTTCCATAATAATAAGCTTGGTCTTCGCTTTCTATCGATTTTTCTGCTAAATCAAAATATTGTTCAGCTTTCAGCAAATCATCATCCAATAAATTTCTTTCAAATTGCGAATTGTCAATAATTCCTTTTTCTTTTTGTTTTTTATATATATGCTTTTTCAATTTAGAATAACCTTCGTAAATAAAATAATTTTCTTTTATATTGGCTTCCATTTTTAAATCACAAATTGCTAATAATTTATCTGCTTGAATTAACTCAAAATCAAAAAACAAATTATAAAAATGCAATACCGCTGCACGATTGTTAAACTCTATTTGCTCATAAATTATCATTGCAGCTTCTTTTATTTTATCAATATTTAGTTGTTTATTTAACGTTAAGTATATATTATATGCAAAAAACAAACAATAGCAATTAAATTCAACATCATAATTTTTAGAAATACAAAGAATATAATTATCATAAGCTTTCTTGGCATTATCATATTGTTCACATTTATTAACAAATAAATAATGATATAGTCTAGCTTTAATGAAGTTATTAGCTTCTTCCATCAAATGTTCTTTTATAGTAAGTTCAATTTGTTTTGAATATGGATAATTTAACTTTGGTGGTTTATTGTAATTTACATAGGTATACTGTATGCTTAACATATATATTAGTTTTTCAAATTCTGTTTTCCTTTTCTTATTTTCTAAATTTCTAATTTGGGATAAAAAAGTAAATATGTCTAATTTTAAATAGTTTTTAATATCCATGCTACACCTCCATGTCATACATATATATTATAACATAATATTTTAAAATTTAAAAAAAGACCAATATTACTATTGGTCTTTTATATAAACAAAATGGTACACCTTATGGGACTCGAACCCATGACCCATTGATTAAGAGTCAATTGCTCTGGCCAACTGAGCTAAAGGTGCATTTTT
>JAAYNT010000092.1 GCA_012520715.1 Acholeplasmataceae bacterium | reverse complement strand
TTAGCAAGATGAAAGTAGCAAGTAATCAAAGCATTCCACATGGAGTAAGTGAATGGTTTACCGATGTAACTTTACAAACACCATACGATCCAGAAAAAATCGCCGACGTCTTTTCATTATACGGTAGAAGATAAAATAATATAATTTGTAAAAATTAGAAAACAGAAACGTTTTGTTTCTGTTTTTTTATAGCCTATTAGGCTATACTATGGTATTATAATAAAGAAAGGATGTGATGAGATGATTAAAAAATTACTTAATGAAAATCTAACAAAAATAGAGTTTCAAAAGAGAATAGACGACATGCACACACATGATATTGCAATTGAAATTATGGAACTAGAGTTTTCCGAACGAGAACGTTTATATCACTTTTTGACAACCGAACAAATAGCTGAAATTGTCTCATACTTAGATCCTGAAGTAGCTGCAGATATTTTAGAAGAATTTGACTTAGAAAAGCAAACTGAAATATTTGATGAGATGACAGTTGATGATGTTGTTGACATCTTACAAGCATATGAAGATGAAGATATGCGTGATGATGTTATTGAAACATTAGAAGATGTTGAAGATATTAAAGAATATATTCAATATACAGAAGATGAAGTTGGGGCATATATGACTAACGAATATGTTCATATTTACCCAAATATGGATGTTAAAGAAGCAGTAACCGCACTTATTAGTCAAGCTCCGGAAGCAGAAACTATTAATACACTATTTGTAGTTGACAAAGATGAGAAGTTTTTAGGTACAGTTAATTTAAAAACATTAGTAAAAGCAAGAAGTCCAAAACTAGTTGAAGAAATTATGATAACCACTCCGACAGTTAATGATGAATCATTAATTACCGAAGCGGTTTATGATATGAAAAACTATGAGTTATATGAACTACCTGTAATTGATAATACTAATCAACTACTAGGAATATTAACTCTTGATGATATTTTAGACGTCGCTGTTGAAGAAGCCGAAGAAGACTTTGAAAAACTAGCTGCCTTACCTGCTTCAGATAAAAATAGAAGCTGGTTAAAAACAGCTCTTTATAGACTTCCATGGTTGTTAATCTTAATGGTAATATCAATTCCGTTAATATCATTTTCACAACTAATGACAGCCGCCTTAGCGGGGGTCGCAATTTTAGTTTTCTTCCAACCTTTAATGCTAGACTCTCCTGGAAACGTCGCTACACAGACATTAGCGGTTGCCTTAAAGGCAATTTCTAATGAAGGGAAAATGAAGTCAAAAGATGTTTTTAAAGAGTTTATATCGGGACTGATAACAGGACTCTTTTTAGGAATAACCGCATTTGTTATTTCATTTGTGTTTGTACTTGTTTCAAAACCACAACTTCCTAATCCAACTACATTAAATGATGTTCAAATTGGATTAATATTTGCAACAATTCTTGGTGGATCACTAACAATTGTAATATCTGCTGCAAGTTTACTTGCACTAGGTATACCACATTTACTTAAGTCATTTAAAATAGACCCTGCAGTTGCAAGTGGTCCATTTATAACTACAGTTATTGACTTATTCTCTGCTCTTGTTTATTTTGGACTTGCAACAATTATCTTAAGAGGGGTGGGGTTAATATGAAAATAGATTTCAAAAAATCAAATTACGCACTAAAGCGTGAGTTAAACCATATCCAACCTTATGATATTGCTGAGATTTTTCCGGGGTTAGAACCAGATGAGCAAATAAGAGTTATGCAATTAATAGGGGTTAAGAAAACTGCAGTTGTTTTCTCAAGACTTTCAGAATACCAACAAAAAGAAGTTTATGAACAATTTGAAGAAAATAAACGAAAACAAATTCTTGACAACTTAGAAATTGACGAATTAAAAGAATTTGTTGGTTACTTTGATCAATATGAACAAGAAAAGATTTTATCGATTGTAAAACCAGTAAAATCTAATTTAATTAGAGACTTACTTATTTATTCTAATGACTTAGCACCATCAATTATGTCGACTGAATTTTTAAAAGTTGAAGTTGGCATGACTGTTAAACAAGTAACATCATATATTTTTCACAATGTTAAAGATGAAGATTTCATCGATAATATATATGTAGTTGATGAAGATGATAAACTACTAGGCGTTATTAGTTTAAAATCAATTATTATTGCAAGAGCAGATGATTCAATTAGTAAGTTAATTGATACTGATTTCTTGTTTGCATATAACGATAGTAGTATTCAAGATGCAATTGAAATAGTTAGAAACTATGACATTACATCTCTACCAGTAATTGATCACAGTGGATACTTACTAGGTATTATTACAGCAGATGACGTTTTAGAACAGTTAATTATGCAATATGATGAAGCTTATAATAGACTAGGGTTTCTTAAAAACCACGACGAGTCATATACAGGTTTTCAAAGAAGTATGAAACGTTTACCGTGGCTTATTATTGCAACAATATTAAACTTAATTATTGCTGCAGTCTTAGCTAGTGTTCCAGCTTTTGAGGCAACAATTGCCACAATTGTTACACTAGTATTATTTCAGCCAATGATTTTAGATATGGCTGGTAATATAGGAACACAAAACTTAGCAGCTGCAATATTAGGACTTCATAAAAAAGAACTAGAAACAAAACAAGAAAGAAAAACATTTATTAAAAAAGAAGCACTTGTTTCAATATTTAATAGCCTTGTAACAGCAATTATTGGATTTGCGATTGCTGCGATAGTGACATCATTTAGTTCACATCAAAGTATACATGGTGTTGAAATATCAGCACTTCGAATGGGAAGTGTAGTCGGCGCAGCATTGTTTGTTGCAATGGCACTATCAGGAATACTAGGAACTTTTTTACCGATTTTACTGACAAGAAATAATATCAATGCGGATAATGCAACTGGACCAATTTTAACAACTTTAAATGATATTATTGCCCTATTTACATATTATGGCGTAGCAGCATTACTTTTAATGACTTTATAAAAGGAGGAGAAGAAGTGCAATCAATTAAGACTCTTTATAAAATTGGAGTTGGACCGTCTAGTTCTCATACTATGGGACCAGCATTTGCAGCAGAAAGGGTAAAAGAGCGTCATCCGAATGCTGATGCATATGAGATAACTTTGTTTAACTCATTAGCACTAACAGGAGAAGGCCACTTAACCGATTTTGCAATTGGTAAAGTATTAGATCCACAAAAAACATCATTTAAACGTATTATTAATAACCAACTACATCCAAATCATATCTTGTTTAAAGTTATCGAAAATGGAGATAGAGTTGCCAAATATGAGTTTAATAGTATTGGTGGTGGTGATATTGAGGAACTAGGTGTAGAAGTGGAACCACCAAAACAAATTTATCCACATACTAAATTTGATGATATTAAAGCTTTTTGTAAAGACAAAAATATTACACTTTATGAATATATCATTATGCACGAAGGTAGTGATGAATTACTACCTTACTTAAATGAAGTCTATGAAGCAATGGTTGCTTCTATTAAAAGAGGTTTAAAAACAAAAGGAACTCTTCCTGGACCATTAAAGGTCCAAAGAAGAGCCCCATTACTTGCTAAACCTAGAATGAAAAATGAGCCAAATGAAATTAAGGAAAACCGCCTAGTAAGCGCATATGCATTTGCGGTCAATGAAGAAAATGCCGCAGGCGGATTAATAGTCACATCTCCAACATGTGGTGCTGCCGGCGTACTTCCTTCAGTTTTATATTATATGGATCAAAAATATGATTTCTTAACTAGAGATAGAGTCCTTGAAGGACTTGCAGTTGCAGGACTGTTTGGAATGCTTATTAGAACTAACGCATCAATTAGCGGTGCAGTTGCCGGATGTCAAGCAGAAGTTGGAAGTGCTACTGCTATGGCAGCAGCAGCACACGCTGCAATGTTTAGACTTCCAATTGATCAAATTGAGTATGCAGCTGAAATTGGATTAGAACACTCACTTGGTCTAACTTGTGATCCAGTTGATGGTTATGTTCAAATTCCTTGTATTGAAAGAAACGCGGTAGGTGCTATGCGAGCAATCAATGCTTGTGGTCTTGCAATGGTATTAACTGAATCTAGTAAGATTACATTTGATATGGTAGTAGAAACTATGTATCAAACTGGTCTTGATATGGATATTAAATATAAAGAAACCGCCAGAGGCGGTTTAGCACATTTTTATCGTAAGGATGATTAACCCTTAACGAAATAATTGTGTAATTTTTCAAAACTAATAGTTGTAGCTTCGCCGTGACCAGGATAGACAACCGTCTTGTCAGGTAGAAGATACAACTTTTTTATTGAATTTACTAAAGTATCATAATCTCCAAATGGGAAATCACTACGACCGATACTAAGTCTAAATAAAGTGTCACCAACAAATAACCTATCGTTTGTGAGTATTGCAATTCCTCCGGCTGAATGACCTGGAGTATGTATTACTCTAAACCCTAAATTACCAATTGTAAAGTTATGTTCATCACTAAAAGTCTCATCAATGGAAACTTTTAAATTTAACATGTTCAATTCGTTTTTACCAAGCCATATAACATCATCTTGATGTATCCTTACAATGGCATTTGGAAAATAACTTTTTAATTGATTTACACCACCGACATGATCAAAATGTCCGTGTGTTAAATAAATATATTTTACATCGAGATTTTCACTATTTAGATAAGGAATAATCTCGTTATTTACATATCCAGGGTCAATTACTAAAGCTTTACCGCCAGAAGAAATGATGTAACAATTGCTTTCGTAATCCCCTAAAACGAACCTTTTAATATTCATATTAACATCTCCTTCTTGGTATTATTATATCATGTGGTATAAATAAATTGACAAAGTCAACAAAAACTTGTATAATTGATTTGTTTTAAGGAGGTAGAGAATTATGCAGTGGATCGATTATATTGTTCTAATTGCTTCAGTTATCTTAATAGCAATCGTTTTAATGTCAAATGCACAAGACGATATTCAAGATGCTTTTAGTGGAGCTAGATCAGAATTATTTAAAAACCAAAAAGCCAGAGGCTTTGAGCGTGTTTTAAATATTTCAGCGTTAGTTATCTCAGTTATATTTGTTGTTGCAACAATCGTATCAAGAGTACTAATAGGTTAATATTGTCATAATTTCTTAATCTCATATTAAGACTTATGTTGCGGAAGGAGGGCTGAAGATGTCCAAAACTGTTGTTCGAGAAAAAGAATCATTAGAAGATGCTCTGCGTCGTTTTAAGCGTGATGTCTCTAAATCTGGAACCCTAGCTGAAGCACGTAAGCGCAAATATTACGTAAAACCTAGTGTTGATCGTAAAATGAAACAAAAAGCAAATCGTACCAGAAACAAGAGAAATCAAGGTAGATAAAACTAAGACCGTTAAGGTCTTTTTTTTACCATAAATTATAAATTACTATTTATTCATTATCCAATTGGTTTAGTTAAAATAACATCTTAAATTGAAATATATAACTATTAGTAAAGTATTTACTAACAATTTATGCTATAATTATATAGATGTGGGGTGAATAAATTTGACATTAAAAACCAAAATATCTAGTGCAAATGCTATTTCTAATTTAGTAGGCGTAAATGATCGTAATTTAAAGATTTTTAAAACACTACTTAGAGTAAGTGTTTCTATTTACGGAGATGAAATAGTAACTGATGCTACAGAAGATAAGATTCCTTTGTTAGAATCTATTTTTAAGGTTTTAGTAAAAATTGCTGATAGTAAAATTAGTTTACAAGAAAGAGATATTATCTATATTATTAACTTAGGTTTAAATGACCAGTTAGAAGATGCATATACACTATATAAAAACCGTAAAAGAATATTAGTTAATACTCATGGTAAATCTATTTATCCAAAAACTTTTAATCAAGTTAAATACTTAGATGCAATTGAAGAAAATCCTTTAACTTTTGGAGTTGGGCCAGCTGGAACTGGTAAAACCTATTTAGCAGTAGCAGTGGCAGTAAAAGAATTAAAGAAAGGTGAAGTTAAAAAAATCATTTTAACAAGACCAGTCGTTGAAGCTGGTGAATCACTTGGATTTTTACCGGGAGATTTAAAAGAAAAAGTAGACCCGTATTTAATTCCACTATATGATGCACTATATGAAATGTTAGGTTTAGAATCAACCCAAACTTTAATTGAAAAAGGAATTATTGAAATTGCTCCACTTGCTTATATGAGAGGTAGAACTTTAGAAAATGCTTTTATTATCTTAGATGAAGCCCAAAACACAACAACTAGTCAAATGAAGATGTTTCTAACAAGACTAGGCTTTGGATCTAAGATGATAGTAACTGGAGATCCGTCTCAAGTTGACTTAAAACATAACGTTAGATCAGGTTTAAGAGAAGCCCTATCTATTTTAAGAAATATTGAAGATATTAAAATAATAGAGTTTGAACGTTTAGATGTCGTAAGACATCCACTTGTTCAAAACATCTTAGAGAGGTATGAAGCAAGTGAAAATTAATATTTTTAATGAATTAGACATCGATTTATCTAATTATGAAAAAACACTTAAAAAAGTGTTTAAGCCAATTAAAGATAAGAAAAATATTAATTTAATTTTAACATCTGATGAACGAATTCATACTTTAAATAAAACATTTAGAAATGTCGATAGACCTACTGATGTTTTAAGCTTTATTAATGATGAAGATAAAGATTCCAATGGTGATATTTTTATCTCTATTCCCAAAATGAAGCGACAAGCAGTCGAATACGGGCATTCAGAGGATAGAGAAATTTCATTTTTAGCAGTTCATGGTTACCTCCATTTAATTGGATTTGATCATGAAAATGAAGAAGATGAAAAAATTATGAATTATGAAACTGAAAGAATTTTAAGTTTAGCAAAACTAGAAAGGAAGAAAGAGTAATGGAAAAAGGAATTAAACAAGCTCTAGAAGCTAGAAAAAAAGCGTATGTTCCATATTCAAAATTTAAAGTTGGAGCAGCAATCGAATTAAAAGATGGCACATTTGTTCATGGTGCTAATGTTGAAAATATTTCATATGGACTGACTTGTTGTGCTGAAAGAAATGCTCTTTTTTCGTTAATTAGTCAAGGATATGATCATAACAATATTAAAGCAATTTATATTGTTGCAGACACTCCTGGCCCAATTTCACCATGTGGCGCTTGTCGCCAAGTCATGGCTGAATTAATGCCAAAAGATTCTGATGTAATTTTAACTAACTTAAAAGGAAAAGTTGAAAAAACTAATTTAGTTAAACTACTACCTTACGCTTTTGAAGAATTCGAGGTTGATCAAGATTAAATCAGGATTTGTAGCAATCATTGGTAGACCCAATGTTGGTAAGTCTAGTTTATTAAACGCACTAATAGGCGAAAAAATAGCAATTACTTCACCAAAGCCAGAAACAACTAGAAATAGAATTTTAGGAGCAATTACAACAAATGATTATCAAATCATTTTTGTTGATACTCCTGGAATGGGTAAAAGTTATAATTTACTTTCCAAAAAAGTTACTCAAGTTGCTAAAGCTAGTGTTGAAGATAATGATTTAGTTTATTTAGTCGTTGACCAAAAGTACAATGATAGCTCAAAGTTTATCATTGACTATTTAAAAAAGACTAATTCTAAAACTTTTTTAATAATTAATAAAATTGATAAATTTAAAACAAAATCTCAAATTGATGAAATTATTTTATCTTATGTGAACATCTATGACTTTAAGGCATTTGTTCCAATTAGTTCAATTGATAAAACTCACATTGATAAGCTAATTGAATTAACAGTAGCTGAAATGCCTGAAGGCGGATTATTATTTGAAGAAGATTTTATAAGTGATCAAAGTAAAACCATTAGAATGATGGAATTAATTAGAGAAAAGATCTTACTACATACTGAAGCTGAGGTTCCACATTCAGCAGCAGTAGTAATTGAAAATATGTTTTACAATGAAGAAAGTGGCCAATATGATGTTTTTGCTGATATTATTGTTGAGAAAAACTCACAAAAACAAATCTTAATTGGCAAAGACGGAAGTAAAATCAAGTCTATTGGCACTGCCGCAAGACGTGATATTAATAAAACCTTAGATACGAAAATACACTTAGAATTATGGGTTAAAGTAAAGAAAAATTGGCGAAATGACCCTAAGATGTTACTAAGCTTAGGAATTGGAGAAGATTAATGATAGGTTTAATTTATAAAACCCAGCCTTATCAAGAAACAAATAGAATGCTGTTTGTTTATACTAAAAAAGGCAAAAAAACTCTAATCGCAAGAGGTAGTCAGCGCCTATCTAGTGAACTACGATTAATTAGTCAATATTTAAATTTAATTGAGTTTTACGATAACGGTAAAAAAATGCAATCCCTAACTGATGCAAAACTACTAGATGATTACCAAAAAATAAAAAAAGATTTCTTTAAAACTAAATTAGTTGCCGCAATGCTTGAGGCAATTGATAAAGTTAGAGATGAAGAAATTGACCATGAGTTAGTGTTAGAAGAATTGATAAAATCTATTAATTCTAATAACTTAAACGCGGCTACTCTTAGCTTTTTGATAAAATTAATAAGCCAAGCTGGTTATGCACCTAACTTTGAAGCTGATGGTAGAGTAGTTAGAGGGTTTAATTTAGAACTTGGAATAATCGTATATGAAAAAGATGTCATTTCTATAGATTTAAATGTTCAAGAAACGATCATCTTAATGAAGTTATTAAATTTAGATGTTAATGACTTAGAAGAAATTGATCAAAATTATTTTGAATCAATTTCACAATTTATAAAAAAATACTATGAATATCACCTGCGGGTGAGTCTTAAAAATATTTAGGAGGGCATTATAATGTTTACAGTTGATGAATTAGTACAATTTGCCAAAAATACGGGCTATATCTACCAAGGTAGTGAAATATACGGAGGTCTTGCTAACACGTGGGACTACGGCCCACTTGGCAGCTTGTTAAAAAGAAATATAAAAGAAGCTTGGTTAAAGAAGTTTCAAAGAGAAACTCTTGAAAACGTCTTATTAGACGGGTCAATATTACTTAATAACAAAGTATGGGAAGCATCTGGACATGTTGCTGGTTTTAGTGACCCGTTAATTGAGTGTCGTAAATGCAACCAAAGATTTAGAGTTGATAAATTAATTTTTGACTTTAATGGAACCGATTCAGACGGTTGGAAAAAAGAAAAGTTTGAAAAATATATTAATGATAATAAAGTTACTTGTCCAAACTGTGGAAGTTTTGATTGGACTGAAATTAGATCATTTAATATGATGTTTCAAACTTATCAAGGTGTAGTCCTTGATCAAGCTAATCAAATTTATTTAAGACCTGAAAATGCTCAAAACGTATTTATTCAATATAAAAACATTCAAAGATCAGCAAGGAAAAAAATACCATTTGGAATTGCTCATATAGGTAAAGCATTTAGAAATGAAATTACTCCA
>JAAYNT010000009.1 GCA_012520715.1 Acholeplasmataceae bacterium | reverse complement strand
TTTACTTTTTGAGTTAACTAATTACGTAATTGTTTCTCATATGAGAATGGAAGGTAGATTTTTCTTAAAAGAAGAATATGAACCAAAAGATAAACACGAACACGTAAAAATAGTATTTACTAACGGCCTATCACTTCGTTATGTTGATACTAGAAAGTTTGGTCGTCTTTTGATTAAAAACTATGATGACTACTTAACAACACCACCACTATCAAATGTGGCTCCTGAGCCACATTTAATAGATGCATCGGAGTTTTATAACTTACTACAAAGAAGAAAAACTCCAATTAAAGTTGCATTACTTGATCAACATTTAATTGCAGGTCTTGGTAATATTTATGTTGATGAGACATTATTTTTATCAAAAGTATTACCAACTAGAAGATCAAATGAGGTAACACTAGAAGAAACTAAATTAATATTAAAGTCAGCCGATAAAGTATTAAAAAAAGCAACCGAACTAGGTGGAACAACTATATACACTTACGAGTCAAGTGAAGGTGTTCACGGTAGATTTCAAAATGAATTATTAATTCATACTAAAAAGGGCGAGCCTTGTATAGTATGTAATAGCGAAATAGAAAAAATAAAAGTAGGAGGTAGGGGAACATATGTCTGTTTTAAATGTCAACAATAAAAGACCATTTTTAATAGGTCTTACCGGTGGCATTGCAACCGGTAAATCAGCAGTTACTAAAAGTTTAAAAAAGGCCGGATTAATGATTATTGACTCTGACTTGATAGTGTCTAGATTATGGCAACATGATGCCGAATTAAATGAAATGGCATCAAAAGAATTTAAACTTCCGCTACCAATTGATAAAAGAGATTTATCTCGACAAGTTTTTAGTGATCCTAAAAAACTTGAAAGATTAAATGAGATGATTCATCCTAAAGTATTTAAGGAAATAGATAGATTAGTTTTGGAAAATATGCACCAAGACATAATTGTAATTGATATGCCACTTTTATTTGAAGTAGACTACCGAAAAATTGATCTTAGTGTTTTAGTATATGCAACTAAAGATCAACAGTTAGAAAGATTACTTAAAAGAAATCAAATGACAAAAGCAAAAGCTAATTTAATGATAGCTAGCCAAATGCCAATTAATCAAAAGTTATTTATGGCGGATTATGTTATATATAATAATGATACAATTAGTAAATTAGATAGTGAAATAAATAAATTTATAGAAAAGTTAGGAGTTTAAAATGCGTCTTGATGCTAAAGTGAAAATATTAATCCCCTCAGTTATCTCACAAGAAGATTTAAAAGTGTTAACCCTTTTTTATCAGCCACTACTTGGGGCTGGTGCGTATACACTTTATTTAACACTTTATGAGCTTTCTAACTTAGATTCTGGTATTTCAAATAGTTACAGCCAACAAGATATCCTAGATCTTTTAAACATTAAATCAAGAGCGCATCTTGAAATGCGCTATAAACTAGAAGCTTTAGGACTTTTAGTTGTTTATGAAAATAAAAATGATTATATTTATTCACTTAAATCACCACTTTCAGCTAAAGAATTTTTAAATGATACTATTTTAGGAGCTTACTTACAAGCTGAAATAGGTGAGGAAAGAATTAAACAATTAATCCAATTATTTAGACTTGGTCTAGTTAATTTAACTGAATATAAAAACGTTACTAAACCATTTAATGAAGTATATGAAATGAAAGATGTAGAACTACTATCAACTGGTAATCACCTAAGAGGTACATCTACCAAAGGTGGAACCGAGATTAATTATGATAACTTTAATTATGAAATGTTTTTAGAAAGAATACCAGTTAGATATCAAAGGGCTCATTTATTTAATCCGGTTGTTAAAAGTAATATTGAAAAGATTGCTTTTATATATCAATTTGATAATGAAGATATGTATCATGTCTATATTAACGCAAGTCAATCAGGAGAAATGCCAAGTGAAGGCCAATTAAGACTTCAGGCTACTATTTATTATCAAGATAAAAATAAAAAGCCACTACCTGAAATACAAATTAAAGATACAAATAAAGCAAAGCAACTTGATAGTATCTCACCACAAGATATTATCAAAATACATTCAAAAAGAGATAATATCACAGTTGATTTAAATACAGTTGCTGCATTTATGGAAAGAGTAAATGTACCAGTTGGAGTAGTAAATGCAATCTTAATTAATACCTTAAAAGAAAAAGATGGCCTACTGCCAACTTATAAATACTTAGAAAAAGTTTTAATTACTTGGCAAAACAACGGAGTAGCAACTACCGAAGATGCAGTTAACTATTTAGAAAGGCTAGATGAAGAACCTAGTTATTCATCAAGAAGCAAACCTAAAGTAGATAAATCCAAAGAACCTGACTGGTTAGATGATTATATTAAAGAATTTTTAGAAGGAGGTTCGAAATAATGGATCTAAAAGAAATTAGAAGATTAGTTGATCGTGATCCCGAACTTAAAAAAATGGAAATTAGTGATTTTGAATTATTAACGGCTTACCGTTATTTAAGATTAAAACAATCAAATGATAATCCTAATTATATTCCCATTTTAAAAAGAAATGGTGATTTAGAAATAGTAATGGTACCAACCGAACAGTTTGATAAAGAAATTCAACGCCGTAAACAAGCGGCTAATGTTGGTTCTTTAGATACGGTTAACTATATATTAGATGCTAAGTTAGCTGACTTTGTCCTAAATTCAGAAGAAAGAAACGAAGCATACTTAAAAGTATCTCGTTTCATTGACTTATTTAAAGAAGGTAAAGCTAATAAAGGACTATATTTACATGGCAAATATGGAACTGGTAAAACTTACTTACT
>JAAYNT010000008.1 GCA_012520715.1 Acholeplasmataceae bacterium | reverse complement strand
TAGCGATAAATCTATCTGAATTATATGAAGAAAATGAGGACTGATAAAATGGATGAATTAAAAAAGGATAAAGACTTAAAAGAAGAAAAAACTTCTAGTGCAAATGGTAAAACTGACCAAAGTGAAACAAAGAAAAGTGCACCAAGGCGAAAAAAAGTTGCAGATCTAGAAGCAGAAGTTCAAGAATTAAAACATGATTTACTTAGAAGTCAAGCGGACTTTGAAAACTTTAAAAAACGCATTAATCAAGAAAGAATTCAAGATCGTAAATATGCAGGTATGGATATTATTCATGATTTACTAATTCCAATTGATCAACTTAATAAAGTTGTTAGTATGGAAGTTAGTGATGAAGTATTAAAAAAATACTTATTAGGATTTAAAATGATAAACGATCAAATTTATCAAACATTAGAAGACAATGGTGTTACACCAATTAAATCAATTGGTGAAAAATTTGATCCAAAAGTACATTATGCAGTAGAAAAAGATAGTAATAAAGAATTAGAAAATGGCATTATAACAGAAGAAATACAAAAAGGTTATATGTATAAAGATAGAATAATTAGACCAGCCATGGTCAAAGTAAACGAATGGAGTGATTAATTATGGCAAGAAAAACAAATAAAATTATTGGTATCGACTTAGGTACTACAAACTCAGTAGTTGCAGTAATGGACGGGGGAGAAGCAAAAGTAATTCCTAACGCCGAAGGCGGTAGAACTACCCCATCAGTTGTTGCATTTAAAAACGGCGAAATCTCAGTAGGAGAAGTCGCAAAAAGACAAGTAGTTACAAACCCAAACACCGTTCAATCAATTAAACGTCATATGGGTGATCAAGGCTACAAAGTAAGAATTGAAGGAAAAGATTACAAACCAGAAGAAATTTCTGCAATGATTTTGCAAAACTTAAAACAAACCGCAGAAGCTTATCTAGGAGCGGAAGTAACTGATGCAGTTATTACTGTACCAGCATACTTTAATGACGCTCAAAGACAAGCGACTAAAGATGCTGGTACAATTGCTGGTTTAAACGTTAAAAGAATTATTAACGAGCCAACTGCAGCTGCATTAGCATATGGTATTGACAAAGGCGACAAAGAACAAGTTGTCTTAGTCTTTGACTTAGGTGGAGGTACATTTGACGTATCGATCTTAAGACTTGCTGATGGTACATTTGAAGTTGTATCAACAGCTGGTGATAACAAATTAGGTGGAGACGACTTTGACCAAAGAATCGTTAACTATATGGTTGATGATTTTAAGAAAACTAATGGTGTAGACTTATCAAAAGATAAAATGGCAGTTCAAAGATTAAGAGATTCCGCAGAAAAAGCTAAAAAAGAATTATCTGGTGTAACTCAAACATCTATTTCTCTACCATTTATCTCAATGACTGATCACGGCCCAGTTCACTTAGAAATGAACTTATCACGTGCTAAGTTTGATGAGTTAACAAGAGATTTAGTTGATCGTTCAATTGAACCTGTTAGAAGAGCTCTAAAAGATGCTAAGATGACATCTAAAGATATCAACCAAGTATTATTAGTTGGTGGATCAACTAGAATTCCAGCAGTTCAAGACAGAGTAAAAGCTGAATTAGGTAAAGAACCTAATAAATCAGTTAACCCAGATGAGGTAGTATCAATGGGTGCTGCGATTCAAGGCGGGGTATTAGCAGGAGAAATTAAAGATGTGTTATTATTAGATGTAACACCACTATCATTAGGTATTGAAACATTAGGTGGTGTATTTACTAAATTAATCGAAAGAAACACTACAATTCCTACATCTAAATCACAAGTGTTCTCAACAGCTGCCGATAATCAACCAGCAGTAGACATTCATGTCTTACAAGGTGAAAGATCAATGGCTGCAGATAATAAAACACTTGGTAGATTCCAATTAGGAGACATTCCACCAGCACCAAGAGGAGTTCCTCAAATTGAAGTAACATTTGATATTGATGCTAATGGTATTGTTAATGTTAAGGCTAAAGACTTAGGTACTAACAAAGAACAAACAATTACTATTTCTGGTGGATCAGGTTTATCTGATGCAGAAATTGATCGTATGGTTAAAGAAGCTGAAGAACAAGCTGAAGCTGATAAACTAAGAAGAGAAGAAGCTGATCTAAGAAACGAAAGTGAAAACTTAATTTTCCAAACTAGAAAAGCAGTAGAAGATTTAGGTGAAGAAGTAACTGAAGAAGAAAAAACTAAGATTTCAGCTCTTCAAGAAGAATTAGAAGAAGCCTTAAAAGGTAAAGATGTCGATTTAATTAAAACTAAAAAAGAAGCATTAGAAAAAGAAGCTCAAGATATCGCAGTTAAAGCTTATCAAAAAGCTCAAGCTTCACAAACACAAGAAGAAGAACCAGAAGAAAAGACAACAGTTGACGCTGAGTTCTCATAATAAAAATTCCCTTAGGTAAGGGCCTTTAAATAGGCCCTTACTAATATATTATTAGAAAGGTAGTAATATTATGTCAAAAGATTATTATAAGACACTAGGCGTTGAAAAGGATGCTTCAGAAGATCAAATTAGAAAAGCGTTTCGGGAGTTAGCAAAGAAATATCACCCTGATGTTTCAAAGGAACCTGACGCTGAAGAAAAATTTAAAGAAATTCAAGAAGCATATGCAGTATTGTCAGACAAAGAAAAAAGATCTCAATATGACCAGTTCGGTTCAGATGGTCCACAGTTTCAAGGTTTCGATTTTTCGGACTTTGATTTTTCAGATATATTTTCTTCAATCTTTGGTTCAGGCTTTGGCGGCAGAACTAGTTCATACGGACCACAAAGAGGAAATGATCGCCAAATTTCAATGACTATTACTTTTATGGAAGCAGCTCTTGGAACAACTAAAAAAGTAAATGTTTCAAAAGAAGCTGAATGTCGTACATGTCATGGTTCAGGTGGTGAAACACCTGAAGATGTTTCAACATGTAACACATGCCATGGTAGTGGTTATGTAACAATGCAACAACAAACCCTATTTGGTTCAATGATGAGAGAATCAGTATGTCCAACTTGTCGCGGAAGTGGTAAAATTATTAAAAACAAATGTAAAACTTGTAACGGTGTAGGTAGAGAAGATATATCAAGAGCAATTGATATAAATATTCCAGCCGGCGTTGATGATGGCATGCAACTAAGAGTACCAGGCTACGGTGATGATGGTATTAAGGGTGGACCAAAAGGAGATTTATATATCGTCTTTAGAGTAAAACCACATGAGTATTATAAACGTCGTGGTAACGATATTTACTTACAACTGCCAATATCATTTAGTCAAGCCGCATTAGGTACGACTATTGAAATTCCAACAATTCACGGTA
>JAAYNT010000091.1 GCA_012520715.1 Acholeplasmataceae bacterium | reverse complement strand
TGCAACAATAAATGTTAGTGCCGGTTTTCTAGTAACACATAGGATGTTAAGCTTCTTTAAAGGTGGTCACCATGATTAGTAATACACTTTACTACGTAATATCAGCAATATTAGTTCTAATGGTGTTTGGTGGTATATTTCTTTTAAGTAAGCCAAAAACCGCTACTTTTGGAAACTTAATATCTGTGGTATCAGTAGTATTAGCCGTTATTTTGACATTTATTTATTATGAGATATTTAACTTATGGTATTTATATATTTCAATTGGGCTAGGATTTATAATCGGATCAATTATTGCCTACAAAGTTAAAATGATTAAAATGCCAGACCTGATTGCGATCTTAAATGGCTTAGGAGGTCTTGCAAGTTTAATTGTTGGTATATTTGCTCTTTATCAAATTGGTGGAGATGCAACATATTTTAGTATTACCGCATCAATGCTTGCTATTGTAATTGGATCAATAACATTTGTTGGAAGTATTATTGCATTTTTAAAATTGGCAAGACTTATACCAAGTAAACCAATTAAAATTATTGGTTATACTCCAATAGTAATAGTAGTATCGATATTAATAATAGGATTTGTATTTACAACATTTTTTATACCAATAAGTCCTATTTACTTAGTAATAATTGGATTACTGGCTTCTATTTTCTTAGCAGTAATTACAACAATTGCTATTGGTGGAGCAGATATGCCAATTGCAATTTCGCTTCTTAACAGTTTTTCAGGACTTGCAGCAGCAATTACTGGTCTTGCGATTAGTGAGTTAATATTAGTTGCTTTTGGAAGTATTGTTGGAGCTTCAGGACTAATCTTAACAAGAATTATGTCAAAAGCCATGAATAAAAGCTTACTTCAAATTATTACTGGTCAAACAACAACTACCGATACTTATATTTCAAAGGAAGTAGAAGAGTCTGATGAAGAAGTAGTAATTGATGATCCTGTTAAAGTATTTAAAGAAGCAAAGAAAGTTATTATTGTTCCTGGGTACGGTATGGCAATTAGCCAAGCTCAACACGAAGTTAGAAAAATATACGATATGCTTTTAGAAAGTGGTAAAGATATTAGATTTGCAATTCATCCAATTGCTGGTAGAATGCCTGGACATATGAATGTTTTACTTGCAGAAGTAAGTATTGATTATGATCATTTATATGATTTAGATGATATTAATGATGAATTCTTAACAACTGATTTAGTAATAGTAATTGGTGCAAATGATGTTATAAACCCTGCCAGTAAGACTCATGAAGGTACACCAATTTATGGAATGCCAATTTTAAATGTCTCAGATAGTAAACATATATTCATTTTCAATTATGATCTAAATCCGGGATACTCAGGTGTTGAAAATCCTTTATATAAGCGAAAAAGTGGTGTTACATTATTCCTTGGTGATGCCAAAGAGACACTGAAAGAATTTATTCAATCATTATAATAGGTCTTAAAAAAGCACTAGAAAATTCATCTAGTGCTTTTTAATGTAATTAATTAGATTAAATATCTAATATTTGCTAAACTATTTATTGGTGAATTTTATGGCAAATGTTAAAGTTAAATTTAAAGACTTCATTGGTGACAAAGCTTTTTATAAAATGGCTTTTGCAATTATTATACCTGTAGTAATTCAACAAATCATTTTATCAACCGCTGGTTATGTCGATAATCTTATGATTAGTTCATATTCAGATACAGCTTATTTGGGAGTTTCTACTGCCAATAGGTTTATATTTGTAATGAACTTTTTCTGGATTGGTATTGCTTCGGGTATTTCAATTTTTATTGCTCAATATAACGGAGCCAAAATGAAAGATAAACTTCGCGAAGTAATTCAATTTGCGATGGTCTTAGCTTTAATTATTGGAATAATTTCAATGGCTTTAATATATTTTGTTGGGCCATGGGTATTACGTCAATTTATTAGTGGTAATACTCAAAATGATTTGGAAAGTATTAAGGCAGGAACTCAATATATTCAAATTATAGGTCTTGGAGCTATTATTATATTAATTAACTTTGTTGTTTCAACAATGTTTAGAGCTTTAGGTCAACCTAAAGTTCCAATGTTTGCAGGTATTGCTGGAATTGTTGTTAATATTGGTTTAAACTTAGTTTTAATATATGGTTATTTAGGATTTCCAGAAATGGGACCAACTGGAGCGGCAATCGCTACTGTTGTTTCAAAAGTATTAGAATTGGGAATCTTAGTAGTTATATCACTGTTTTTTACTGAAGATAAATATGCTCGTAAGATCTGGAATAAAATATATTTTGATCGTACACTTGCAGTTATGTATTTTAAAAAAGTGTTCCTATTATTTTAAATGAAATGATGTGGGCAATTGGTGTCCAACTCATGGCGTTATTTATTACATGGGGAAACACATCTTGGTTACAATCATATAACTATTTTCAAAATATTACCGACTTGTTTTCGGTATATTATGCCGGTTTAGCAACCGGAACCGCAGTATTAGTCGGTTCTGCATTAGGTGCTAATGATTTTGAAAAAGCTAAAGATATATCTAAAAAACTAATTGGATTAATGTTTATGACAACAATTGTTGCAATTGTCTTAGTTGTAAGTACATCACCGCTTTTATTAAAACTACTTACAAATGATCCAATTCATTATTGGAATGCATATTATTTAGTATTAATTAATTCAGGACTAATTGTATTTTACGGATTTAACTCAATGGTTTTTTATACATTAAGAGCCGGTGGCGATTCAATAAAAGCATTTTTCCTAGATCAAGTTCCTATGTATATATTAGGAATCCCAATTACAATTTTACTAGCATTTATGGAGCCTAAATGGCAAATTGGTTTACTTGGAATATTCGCCCTAACAAAAGTGGTTGATATTATTAAAATGTTTATAGCGATTCATTTTTACCGTACCGAAACATGGTTAGTAAACTTAACACTAACTCCAACAAATAAACTAGAAGAAGTAAATTAAATTAAAGATAAACGGATTAATCAAAATCCGTTTTTCTATTGCTCTTTAAAATAAAAAACGGCATATTAATGCCGTTTTACAGTCTCAATTGGTGGAGATGAGGGGATTTGAACCCCTGTACGAAGCACACATGATATTACTTTCTACAAGCTTATAGTATTTAGTTTATTTCACTAAGTTTATTAAATACTCAAACTAAAGATTAGCTAGCTAATTAAAGTTTGCCAGTTTATATTAGCATCTAAACTAGTATATCTTACTAAAAGTTAGCCGCCCCATTGAACGTAAGCGATTCAAAGGTTTGGTTTTTGCTTTTTCTTAAGCAAATAATAAATTTTGGTTTCCGGTTATTTGTAACCTCACGTTTTTACTTGCGCAACCAAGGCTTGCTTATAATAACACATCATACCCCGGCGAATCCATAAACATCCCCGAGCAATGATATTTTATCATATATTTAGAATTTGTCAACAACATAAGTTTATAATTAAACTAATAGTTAAATAATTTTCAAATTTATGACAAACTACTCTAAATTTGATAATATAGATATGGTGATATTATGATAAAAGGAATTATTTTTGATTTAGATGGAACACTACTTAACACATTAGATGACTTAAATAATGCTGTTAATTATACACTAGAGCATTTTAATTATCCTATCAAAGAACCACTTGAAACAATGATGAATTTAGGAAGTGGATCTAGACATTTAATTAAACAATCTCTTCCAAAAGATGTTAAAGAAGAAGAGTTTTTAAAAATACATGCTTTTTATCAAGAGTATTATCAAAATAACAATAATATCTTAACAAAACCTTATGATGGTATATTAGAAGTTCTAAAAAAAATAAAAGATTTAGGATACAAACTAGCAGTAGTTTCAAATAAAGATGATCATGATGTTAAACTATTAATTAATGATTTATTTCCTAATTTATTTCAAGTAGCAATCGGTGCAAGAAGTGGAAAACCTGTAAAACCAGACAAATATTTAGTAGATCTTGCTATTAGTAAGCTAAACTTAGAAAAAGAAGAACTAGTATATGTTGGTGATAGTGATGTTGATATCTTAACTGCTAAAAATAGCAAAATTAAAATGATTACTGTTAGTTGGGGTTTTAGGCCTTATGATGTATTAATTAAATATAATGCTGAAAATATTATTGAAAGTCCTAATGAAATATTTGATACTTTAGACAAAATTAACAAACAATAAAAAAAATCCGGCTGGAGTTTTTATTTTACTTTAAGAACTTAGTTTTTTTAGCTGCTGGAACACGGTATGTAGGAAATCCATCTTCCTTAGCAAGACCGATTGCGATGATTGAAACGATCTCATAACGTTTTGGATCCATTTCAACAATTTCTAGCATTTTTCCGGCATCATAGCCTCTCATAACTGATGTATCTAAACCGTTAGCTTTAGCTAGAGTTAATAAATTCATTGAAAATAACCCAATATCATAAAAGTTAGAAGCTTTATAGTTGTTTGGATCAGCGTTTTCTAATGTTTTAGCAAACATTGATTGTCTTTCAACAACTTCACTTGGCATTAAGCCAAGTTTAAATGCTGATGCATAAATTTCTTCAGCATTTGTGTATGCTAATTTATCGTTTAAAACTAAAATTATTGCACTTGCTGTATCAAATTGTAAGAAGTTACCGCGCATTGCTTCTTTCATTTTAGCTTTAGTTTCTGGTGTGTTTGCAACCACAAAGTTCCATGGTTGTAAATTCATTGAAGATGGTGCTCTAGATGCAACATCTAAAAATTCTAAAATTTTTGTTTCTGATAGACGGTGATTTTCATCAAAATTTCTAACACTGCGTCTTTCTGTAATATATTTCTTCATATACTATAATCTCCATTCATAATAATTTTAGCATATAATTTTAGTTTATTTAATTATAATACTTACAATTTAGAATTATGTTGACATAATTTACTTATTTATTATTAATAAGAGGTATTCATGATATAATAATAGAGGTGATTATGTGATTAAATTTGAAGTTTTACATGTGTGTAAACAAAGTGGAGCACGTCTTGGAAAATTAACAACTCCATCAGGTGTTTTTGAAACACCAATTTTTATGCCTGTAGGTACTCAAGCAACCGTAAAAACGCTTAGTGTTGAAGAAATTAAAGAAGTATCTGAGGGTTTAATTTTAGCAAACACTTATCATTTATGGGTTCAACCAGGAACTGACGTCATTGATTTACACGGTGGTGTAAAACCAATGATGAACTGGGATGGTGCCCTTTTAACTGATAGTGGAGGATTTCAAGTTTTCTCACTTGCTAAATTAAGAGATATTAAAGAAGAAGGTGTTTACTTTAAACACCATAAAAGTGGGGCACCACTATTTTTAAGTCCAGAAATAGCAATGGATATTCAAACTAGTTTAGGTGCTGATATAATTATGTCATTTGATGAGTGTCCACCAGCAAAAGCAAGCTATGAGTATCAAAAGAACTCACTTGATCGTACTATTAGATGGGCCAAAAGAGGAAAAGACCACTTAAAAAGTGATCAAGCCTTATTTGGGATTGTTCAAGGTGGTCTTTATGAAGATTTAAGAAAACATTCAGTTGAAGAGTTAGTTAAAATTGGATTTGATGGTTATTCAATTGGTGGTTTATCTGTTGGGGAACCAAAGCGTGAAATGTATCGTATTACTGAGTTTTTAAATCCAATTTTGCCATTTGATAAACCAAGATATTTAATGGGAGTTGGAGCTCCTGAAGATTTAGTAGAAAATGTTATTAATGGCGTTGACATGTTTGATTGTGTCTTGCCAACAAGAAATGCAAGACACGGAACAGTATTTACAACCGAAGGGAAAGTAAATATTAAAAACTTGCAATATGAAATGGATTTAAACCCAATTGATCCAGGACTTCCAAGTCCAATATCTAAGTATACAAAAAGTTATTTAAGACATTTGTATAAAGCTAATGAAATCTTAGCAATGAGAATTTTAACATATCAAAATCTATTATATTTAAAACATTTAATGAGTGAAATAAGACAAGCAATTAAAGAAGATAGATTATTAGATTTTAAAAATGAATTTTACCAAAAAACTAATTATAAAATCGATTAATAAAAACATTTCAAAAAATTCAATCAAAAATACTTATTATGCTTTAATTAATTGATAGAATATAGTAAACTATATTAACATAGGAGTGATATTTGTGACATTTAGAGAATATGGCGATATTTACGATGATGAATTACTTGCAGATGACTTAAAACCAGTCATAAAAGTAGTCGGAGTCGGAGGTGGCGGTGGAAACGCTGTAAACCGCATGATTGAAAATGATGTTCAGGGAGTAACATATGTTGCTATTAATACTGACCAACAAGATTTAACACTATCACATGCTCAAGACCGCATCGTGATTGGTAGACGTTTAACAAGAGGACTTGGAGCAGGTCAAAATCCAGATAAGGGTAGAGATGCTGCACTAGAATCAGAAGAACAAATTAGAAACGTCTTAAAAGGTGCAGATATGGTCTTTATTACTGCTGGAATGGGCGGTGGAACTGGAACTGGGGCAGCACCAGTTGTTTCACGTATCGCTAAAGAATTAGGTTGTCTAACTGTTGGAATTGTTACAAAACCATTTGCTATTGAAGGGCCAGCAAGAATGAGAAATGCTGATAAAGGTATTGAAGAAATGCGTCCTTACATTGATACATTAATTGTCATTCCTAATGATCGTCTATTAAAAATAGCAGATTCTGATACTCGTTTGTTAGACGCTTTTAGAGAATCAGATAATATCTTACGTCAAGGGGTACAAGGAATTGCTGAATTAATTGCTATTCCTGGTATTATTAACGTTGACTTTGCTGATGTTAGAACAGTAATGGAAAATAAAGGAACAGCATTAATGGGAATTGGTATTTCTAATGAGCCTAACCGTGCCGTTGATGCAACTAGAAAAGCCATTTATTCAGATATCTTAGATGTTTCAATTGACGGAGCAACAGATGCAATTGTTAATATTGCATCATCAACTGATTTAAGAGTAATGGAAATGGAAGCAGTCCTAAGTGAAGTAAGAAATGCAACTTCACAAGATATTAACATTATTTACGGTACGACTATTAATCGTGACTTAGATGATGAAATCGTTGTAACTGTTGTTGCAACAGGAATTGAACTTAGAACAAAACAAGAAGACTCATCACTAGCTCGTGATGTTTTAAGAAAAATACAAGAAGGAAAAGCAACTTCTCACGAATCTGATTATGAACCAATGCCAACTCGTGAATCTCAAAAACAGGCAGAACCAAAAGAAAGATCAAGTAGAAGTAGAACAAATATTCCATCTTGGATAAAAGGAAAGAAATAAAAGGCCTCGGCCTTTTTTATTGTGATAACCATGTTAAAAGCTGGAATTATCGGATTACCAAACGTTGGTAAATCAACATTATTTAATGCTATTACAAAAGCTCATGTGGTAGCTGAGAACTACCCATTTGCAACAATTGAACCAAATGTTGGGGTTGTTTTAGTTGATGACCCTAGATTAGAAGTCTTACATGATTTATACGATCATAGTAAGATTGTTTATACTTCATTTGAGTTTATTGATATTGCCGGTTTAGTAAGAGGGGCATCAAAAGGAGAAGGACTAGGAAACCAGTTCCTTGCTAATATCCGTGAAGTTGATGCTATTTGTCAAGTTGTTAGAGTTTTTGAAGATGATGATATTGTTCACGTTGAAGGAAAAGTTGATCCAATTAGAGATATTGAAACTATTAATTTAGAATTAGCGCTAGCTGATTTAGAAATTATTGAAAGAAGACTTCCACGTCTTCATAAAAGAGTTCAAATTAAAGAAGATGAAGCAGTTTTAGAGTATCAAGCATTAACTAAAATTAAAGAAGCAATAGAAAATGAAGAGGATCCTAAATTAATTTCATTTTCTAAACAAGAATTAAAATTAATTAAAAATTATAACTTCTTAAGTTTAAAGCCAATGATCTATTTAGCTAATATATCTGATGATGATATTGGTAATTTAGATGATAATCAAGATTACCAAAAACTTTATAATTACTTATCAAAAGATAATAAAATAGTAATACCTGTTTCAATTCAATTAGAAAATGAAATCGCTAATTTATCAGATGAAGATCAAATCGACTTCTTACATGAATACGGCCTAGAAAGGCCAACTTTATCTGAAATAATTGTAAGAACTTATGAACTATTAGGTCTTAAAACATTTTTCACAGTTGGAGACACCCAAACAAGAGCTTGGACGTTTACTGATGGTATGACAGCCTCAGAATGTGCTGGTATTATTCATACTGATTTTGAAAGAGGCTTTATTAGAGCCGAAACCGTATCTTATGATGATTTAATATTTGCTGGTAGCTATCAAAAAGCCAAAGAGTTAGGTAAAGTTAGACTTGAAGGTAGAGATTATTTACCAAAAGATGGCGATATTATGCTGTTTAGATTTAATATTTAATCATTATATGATAAAATATAGTATGAATAATTAGACAAGGGGGCAGTTTTATGTGTTTTAGATTATTTAGAAAAAAGAAAAGTGAACCTGCTAAAGAAGATATATTTGTTCCAGCTACTTCATCTTTAGTTAATTTTATTCAATTAAGTGACACTTCAGATGCAGTACTAACAAAAATTGGAAATGATATTAAAAAAGGAATTCCTAATATCCTAAACTTCGATTTATTAGAAATCGATGAAGCAAACAAAGCTATGGCCTTTTTATCAGGCGTCGTTTTCGCTATTGATGGCGAAATTTTTGGTTTTAGAGACGGTAAAAACTTTATGTTTGCAGACCGTCATGTTTATGAAGATGGGACTATTAGAGAGTTAATTATAGATATACAAGGAGAATAAAATGGCACAAAAAGACTACAAAGATACACTACTTTTACCAAAAACTGATTTTCCAATGCGTGGAAATTTAGGGGTAAAAGAAGTTGAAATACAACAGCGTTGGAATGATCTTGATCTTTTTAATAAAGTTCAAGAAAAAAATAAAAATAATTTAGAATATATTTTTCATGATGGACCACCATATCCAAATGGTGATATTCACGCTGGAACTGCCTTAAACAAAATATTAAAAGATTTTATTATTAGATACCAAACTATGAAAGGTAGACATGTTTTTTACCAACCAGGTTGGGATACACACGGTCTACCAATTGAAGTAAGCTTACAACGTTTAGGTGTTGATCGTAAGAAAATGAGTAAAGTTGAGTTTAGAAAAAAATGTGAAGAGTTTGCTCTAACTCAAGTTGAAAGACAAAAAGCTCAATTTGTTCGATTAGGTATTTTATCAGATTGGGATAATCCATATTTAACACTAACACCTGATTATGAAGAAAGACAAATTAGACTATTTGCTAAAATGGTAGAAAGTGGTTTAATTTATCGTGGCCAAAAACCAATTTATTGGTCACCATCAAGTGAATCAGCTCTAGCAGAAGCAGAAATTGAATACCATGATGTAACAAGTGACTCAATTTATGTTGCATTTAAGTTAGTAAATGCTAAAGATGAACTTAAAGATGCCAATATAGTTATTTGGACAACTACACCATGGACACTACCAGCAAACCTTGCAACATCTGCTCATCCAAGACTAGAATATGTTTTAGTTAAAGTTAACGATGATAAATTTATCGTTGGAAAATCAAGACTTGAAGCACTTGTTGAAATATTAGGCTGGCAAGATCATAAAGTCTTAAAAACATTTAAAGGTAGCGAACTTGAAAACTTAGAATATAAACACCCACTATATAATAGACACTCACCAATTATTTTAGGTGAACACGTTACAGATGAAGATGGTACCGGATTAGTTCATACAGCACCTGGTCACGGTGCTGATGACTATATAGTAGGTGTTAAATATAATTTAGATATCTTATCTCCTGTTAACGAAGAGGGATATCTAACTGAAGAAGCTGGTGAATTTCAAGGCTTATTTTATGATGCAGCTAATCCAAAAATTGTTGAAAGATTAAAAGAAGAAGGTGCCTTATTACACCACTCTAAATTTAATCACTCATATCCACATGATTGGAGAACAAGAAAACCAGTTATCTTTAGAGCAACCCCACAATGGTTTGCTTCAATTGATAAATTAAAAACTCGCTTACTTGACGTAATTAATAGTGAAGTAGCTTGGAAACCTAAATGGGGACAAATTAGAATGAATAATATGATTAGTGACAGAGAAGATTGGTGTATTTCACGCCAAAGAGTTTGGGGTGTACCAATTCCAATCTTTTACTGTGAAAATGGCGAACCTATTTTAGATTTTGATATTATTAATCATGTTGCTGATTTATTTAGGGAACATGGAAGTAATGTTTGGTATGAAAAAGAAGCCAAAGATTTACTACCTAAAGGTTATACTAATCCAAATAGTCCAAACGGTATTTTTACAAAAGAAGAAGATACAATGGATGTTTGGTTTGACTCAGGAACTAGTTTTCTAACATTAGGTGGAAAACAATCTGAAATATATCTTGAGGGAAGCGACCAATATCGTGGTTGGTTTAACTCATCACTTATTAACTCAGTTGCATATATGGACAAAGCTCCATATAAAAAAGTTATCTCACATGGTTTTGTACTAGATAGTAAAGGTCAAAAAATGTCAAAATCTTTAGGTAACACAATTGATCCTAATAAAGTAGCAAACCAAGTAGGTGCTGATGTACTTAGAATGTGGGTAGCAAGTGTTAATTATGAAAATGATGTCCCACTATCTGATGAAATCTTAAAACAAGCATCAGAAAACTATCGTAAAATTAGAAACACTTTTAGATTTATGCTTGGTAACTTAAATGACTTTAAACCAGAGCGTGACTACATTGGTTTTTCAATAAGAGGAAATCTAAATCGTGTCTTAACACTTAAGTCAATTGAGCTTTCAAATGAAGTTGTAAAAAGTTATGACAACTATGACTTTGAACGTGTAATTCGCTTAATTATGCCATTTGTCATTAATGATATTAGTGCTTTTTACTTAGATTACACAAAAGATATTTTATATATTTTAGATGAACACAACTTTGAAAGAAGATCTGTTCAATCAACAATTTATGATATTTTATTAAGACTTCTTAAGTTATTAACACCAATTATTCCTCATACAACAAGTGAAGTTTACCAATATTTACCACATAAAGAGTTTGAAGATATCTACTTAGAAGATATGCCAAAAGTTTATGAACACAAATTTTCTAAGTACTTAGAAGATTTCGAGTTATTTGAAGAAGTAAGAGAAGAATTCTTAAAACAAATTGAAATAGCACGAAGTGAAAAATTAGTTTCTAAAACACTTCAAGCTGATGTTATAATTACAATGCCTAAAACACATCTAGATGCTATTAATGAACTTGAAATAAACTTATTACAAGTTTTAATGGTTGCAAGTATTGATGTGTTAGTTGGTGATATGATAAAAGTAGAAGTTACTAAGTCTAATAACTTAACATGTTCAAGATGTTGGAATTTAGTACCTAAACTAAACGAAGACGAAGTTTGTCCAAGATGTGAGGATGTATTAAAAAAAGGAGCTAAATAATGAGAATTTTAGTTGTAAATGATGATGGAGTAAAATCTCCACACTTAGAAACTATTGTTAAAGTAGCGAGCCGCTACGGCTTAGTTTATGTTGCAGCTCCGATTGAACATCAATCGGCAACTAGTCACGCAATTACTATATCTAATCGAATTGAAGTTGATGAAAATGTTTTTATTCCTAACTCTGAAAAAACAATCGCAGTTGGAGGTTTTCCAGCTGACTGTGTTAGATTAGGAGTTGCCCTTTTTGAACATAATTTTGATTTAGTTATCTCAGGATTAAACGAAGGGTTAAACATCTCAACTGATGTTTTATACTCAGGAACAGTTGCAGCAGCTAGAGAAGCAAACATTTTAGGTTTGCCAGCTCTAGCAATTTCAACTGATAGAGGGTATAACCCAAATATTGAAAATTATGTTGCAATGGTGTTAGATGAAGTAATTGGTAATAAGTTATATGAAAAATATAAATTATTAAATGCTAACATCCCAAGAGTAGAACAAATAAAAGGAATTAAATACACTCATCAAGGTATGAGATTATACCATGCTGAGTTTACTAAAATACCGGATTCAAATGACTATAAAATTACATACAGTTTAATGATTTATGATGAAGGACCAGATGCAGATTCAACTAAGTTAGATGAAGACTACATCGTTATTACCCCGCTTTCAATTGATCAAACTAATTACGAAGAGTTGAAAAGCTTAAAAAAATAATCACTTCTACATTGTAGATATTATTTATTTATGCTATATTGATTATAAGAGAGGAACATGCCAATGATGCAATTTAGCCTACATTTCTTTAAAAAAGAAACTCGTCATGTCGAATATAACTTACTAAGAGCCTTTTTTGAAGCAAGAGATGATTTTGAAGTACGCATTCATGATGATAGAAGCGCTGAATTCATATATACTCACCCAAGACTGCTACACCAAGCGGTTTTTTATCAAACCAAGAGTTCGCAAGTTCCAAATATTTATCGAATTGACGCGGCATTTTTAGATGTTAATATTCACGTAGAGATCCCAATTTTGTCGCCTGATTACTTTACAAAAGAAGTCTTGCTTATTGCTGAACAATTAGCAAATAAGTTTGACTTTTATATTTATTATGAAATTTTTGAAGACCCAATTGAAGTTGATATTGATTTTATTATGACAATTTATGAAAATTTAAAAAAGGCATATATCGATCGTCATCCACAAGTTTATGATGATTATCATATTTTACCTAAGGGGAAAGCTGGTGCTATTTTTAGATATATTGATGAATTACCTCAACTTCAAAATTATTATCGAGATCTAGATGTATTTGTGCCTAAATATCATATCTTAACAATCGATAATAATAGACTTGCGCTTGCTATGGAATGGCGTGAGAGTACAGCAACTGTATTCCCACCATTTATTGATTATATCTTTTACCGCTCTCAAGCAGAGGTAAAAGTATTAGAATCAGAAGTAGTATTTAAAGAAATTAGTGATTATTTAGAACCAGTTCCTGGTTTTATTAAAGAAACAAGAGTAATAAGTAAAGCCAATATTAAAAGAGCAGCAAAAGCAATGAAAAAAATTAGATTCCCGAAAAGACAATACAGTTTTTCAAAAGAAAGTTTAATGTCGGTATTAGATTAATGAAAATTAATAAAAACTTTATTATTAAATTAATTGTACACATTATTGGATCAATATTTATTGGTTTTGGTGTTCAATCAATTATTTACTCAAGCCTTGGAGCAGCTCCACTAGATGCTCTTACTGCGTATTTAGCTAAAATACACGTACACTTATTTAGTGGTAACCTTCAAGTTATCGTCGGGTTATATTCACTAACTATAGGCACATTATTAACACTAATATTATTTTTATTTAGAAGAGAAAAGAAATTAATCTTCACATGGTTAAATATCGCTTTAGTAGCGGGTATTATATCATTGTGGGGAATATTATTTAAAAATCCTATCGAATCAAATTCGATAACGGGAATTCAAATTGTATTTGGAGTTGTCGGAATAATTTCAATTGCATTTGGAGTCTCACTTACAATTACTACTGGACTACCTCCAGGACCACATGAAGAATTACTTAATAGATATGATGAGAGATTAAACAACTTATTTTTATCTAAATTAATTATTGAAGTTACAAATTTAATTATGGCAGTAATTACGATGATTATTTATGTTAGCTTAACAACAAGTATTACTAGTATTAGAGATCTTGACTTTACACAAATTGGCTACTTTACTATTATTACTGTTATTGGAATATCTGGCTTAGTTTTTGTATTTAATTTTGTTATAGAAAAAATACAAAAATATATTCATCAGAAAAGAAAGGAAGATGAAGATGAAAGTAAATCAGTATATTGATCATACTAAACTTGGACCAACTATTACTAAAGAAGATGTTAAAAAGTTAGTTGAAGAAGCTAAAAAGTATCAATTCTTTAGTGTATGTGTTAACACAGTTTGGGTAGAGTATGCCAAAGAACTAACTAAAGGAAGCGATGTAAAAGTTGCAACAGTTATCGGTTTTCCTCACGGAACACACACACCTGCTACTAAAGCCTTTGAAACTAAAGAGGCTATTAAGTTAGGTGCCGATGAAATAGATATGGTAATTAATGTTGCAGCACTAAAAAGTGGCGATGACAAATTAATTTTAGAAGAAATTAAAGGTGTTGTTGATGCAGCAAAAGGAAATGTTGTTAAAGTAATTATTGAAACTTGTTATTTAACTGATGAAGAAATTAAACGTGCATCAGAGTTAGTTGTAGAGGCAAAAGCTCATTTTGTAAAAACATCAACTGGCTTTGGTACAAGAGGAGCATCAGTTCATGATATTGAATTAATTGATGAAACAGTTAATGGAAGAGCCGAAATAAAAGCTTCAGGTGGAATTAGAAACTACGAAGACGCTATTAGTATGATTGAAGCCGGAGCAACTCGTTTAGGAGCCTCAAAATGCGTAGAAATTATGGAAGGAGTAAAAGTAGATGAAACCGACACCTCATATTGAATTAACAGATCAATCAAAAATTGCTAAAGTAGTATTAATGCCAGGAGATCCACTAAGAGCAAAGTGGATTGCAGAAACTTATCTAACTGATGTAGTTCAAATTAATGGCGTTAGAAACATGTTAGGATATACTGGTAAATACGGTAAAAAACTAGTAACAGTTATGGGTTCAGGTATGGGAATGCCAAGTATTGGTATTTATTCATATGAACTGTTCGCATTTTACGGAGTAGAAAAAATTATTCGTGTTGGCTCAGCTGGATCTTACAGCCCTAATTTAAAATTATATGATGTTGTTCTAGCAAGCGCAGCTTGGTCAGAATCATCATATGCTAAAACAATGGGAGTAACTAGCCGCTCAACTATTAGACCACACAAAGGATTAAATAACCGCTTATTAAAGAGTGCTGATAAATTAGGTATTCCAGTTAAAGAAGCAGTTATCCACTCATCAGATGTTTTTTATAGAATTAATTCAGATGAGTATAAAGACATTTATGAAAAACATAATGCTGAGTGTGTTGAAATGGAATCATTTGCACTATTTGCAAATGCTAGAGCACTTAAAAAACAAGCAGCTTGTATTTTAACTATTAGTGATTCACTAGTTACTAAAGAAGCAACATCAAGTGAAGAAAGACAAACTGCATTTAACAAAATGATTGAAGTTGCACTAGGTAGTTTATAATAAATAAAACTGAACAAAACAATTAAAATTTATTAATATATAGAACTAGCATTTATTGTTAGTTCTTTTTTTATTTATTTTCATAAATTAATTATTAAATTAATTATAAACGCCTTTTAATACTTGATTTTGGCAATTAGGTTATTAGTACATAAGATAATATAATTTGAATTGAAAGGAGGTCTTATGTTAAATCAAATTGTATTAATCGGCCGATTAGTTCAAGATCCAGAAATTAAGATAATTGATAGTGGTAAGAAAGTATCCGAAATAACACTTGCTGTAAGAAGAGGATTTAAAAACATGGAAGGAAACTATGATACAGACTTTATCCGTGTTACCTTATGGGAAGGTTTAGCAGAAACTGTCACTAGCTACATGACAAAGGGCACACTTGTAGCAATGATTGGCAGGGCTCAAATTAGAAGATATGATATTACTGAAGAGAGATATCTTAATATTGTGGAAATAGTCGCAGAAAGAATTACTTATCTTTCTTCGCCGAATCGAAAAGATCAAGAATCCCGTTTTGATGATGAAAGCTCATTTTGAGCTTTTATTTTTCTTTATCATTTAATATATATTTATATATTTGATACAATATAGATAAGGATGTGACAATTATGAAAATAGATTTTAAAAAAGAAGTTTTAAAAAGACAAGATGATTTAATAAAAGATCTTTCAGATTTAATTAAAATAAATTCTGAATTAACAACATATGACCCAATGCGAAAAGGTGCCCCTTTTGGTGAAGGTAATAAAGAGGCATTAGAGTTAATGTTAGCTATTGGTAAGCGTGATGGTTTTAATGTTTTAAATGTTGACGGGTTTGCTGGACATGTTGAATACGGAGATCAAGAAGAATATGTAGCAATCTTAGGACATTTAGATGTTGTTCCTGCTGGAAATGATTGGACATATCCACCATATGAAGCAACAATTGTTGATGGTAAAATGTATGGACGCGGTGTTGAAGATGACAAAGGACCAACAATTGCTGCATATTATGCTATGAAAATATTAAAAGAATTAAAGGTTCCACTTTCAAAAAGAATTAAACTTATTGTAGGATCAGACGAAGAGTCAGGATCTAGGTGTGTTAGTCATTATTTTGCAAAACACCCAGAACAACCTGTTTCAGGATTTGTTCCTGACGCTGATTTCCCTTTAATTTATGCAGAAAAAGGTATTACTAGATTAGAATTAAAAGGGAATGCAAAATCAGATGTAATTAAATCAATTGAATCTGGTTTTAGAGCTAATATGGTTCCTGATTTTGCTGATTTAATTTTAAATGGTAATTTTGCAGATGAAATTAAAAAGTTTGACTCTAAACTATTACCAGAGTTTAAAAATAATGAAACAAAAGTTAGACTGTATGGCAAAAGTGCACACGGTTCGACTCCGGAATTAGGAGAAAATGCTGTTTTCAAATTAGTTAAATTACTAAATCATTTAAACATCTCTAATAATTTAACCGAATTATTAAATGATAAGTTTTTAGATGATTTAGAAGGATCTAAGCTAGGTATTAATATAACTTGTATGGAAACAGGTAAATTAACAATGAACTTAGGCATTCTAAATTTCTCAAACGATAATTTTACTGTTGTTTTAGATATTCGTTATCCTAAAGGAATTACTTACAAAGAAATAGTTAGAAGAGTTAATGAAAGTATTGAAATATTTGATACATCTGTTACTAAATCAACAAATAACGATATGTTATATGTTGATCCTAACTCTAAGTTAGTAAAAACACTAATGGATGTTTATATTAAACATAGTGGAGATAAAGATGCAAAACCAATTGTAATAGGGGGAGGAACATTTGCAAGATCATTATCAAATGTTGTTGCATATGGTCCACATTTTCCTGGTAAACCATCATTTATTCATCAAAAGGATGAATACATCTTAGTTGATGATTTAATAATGGCTACAATTATTTATCTAGAAGCATTATACGAGCTTGCAAAATAAGAAGAAGGGATTGGGGTAAAGTGAAACAATATTTAGATATGTGTCGCGACATATTAGAAAATGGTAGTAAAAAAGATGATCGCACTAATACTGGAACAATTAGTATTTTTGGCTATCAATCAAGATATAATTTAGAAGAAGGATTTCCACTTCTAACAACCAAAAAAGTTTTTATAAAAGGTATTATTCATGAACTTTTATGGTTTATTAAGGGAGATACTAATATTAAATATTTAGTTGATAATAATGTTAGAATTTGGAATGAATGGCCGTATGAAATATTTAAAAAATCAGCTGATTACAACGGAGAAAGTTTAGAAGAGTTTGTAAAAAAAATCAAAGAAGACGATGCTTTTGCTAAAAAGCATGGTGATCTTGGTCCGGTTTATGGTAAACAATGGAGAAACTTTGGAGGAGTTGATCAAATAGAAAAATTGATAAATGACATCAAAACTAACCCAACTTCAAGAAGATTAATTATCTCAGCTTGGAATCCAAGCGAGGTTAGTAACATGGCGCTTCCGCCATGTCATGCATTTATGCAGTTTTATGTTAATGACGGTAAATTATCACTTCAACTATATCAAAGAAGTGCTGATGTATTTTTAGGAGTTCCATTTAACATTGCATCTTATTCACTGTTTTTAATGATGGTTGCTCAAGTAACAGGTCTAAAGCCTTATGAGTTTGTTCATACGACTGGTGATACTCATATTTACTTAAATCACCTTGATCAAATCATCTTACAGTTATCAAGAGAAACTAAAAAACTTCCTAAAATGGAAATTAATCCTGAAGTTAAAAGTATTTTTGATTTTAAATATGAAGATTTTAAACTAAAAGATTATGATCCGCATCCGGCAATTAGAGGAGTTGTTGCAGTATGATTAGTTTAATATGGGCAATGGATGAAAATCGCCTTATTGGGGCAAAAGACCGCTTGCCATGGCATTATCCATTAGATCTTAAATACTTTCAATCACTAACTAAAAATCAAGTAGTTGTAATGGGTCATGAGACTTATTTATCTTTAAAAGGATATTATAAGTCAAAGCCACTACCATTTAGTAAAATTTATGTTGCAAACTTAAATGACTATACATATGATGATGCTATATTAGTTAAAGATTTTATTACTTTTCTTAAAAACAACAAAGAAAATTTATGGGTAATTGGTGGTAAAACTATTTATGAGTTAGCACTACCATATGCTAATACTTTATATATTACATATATTTTAAATCGTCACGAAGGTGACATTTATATTAAACCATTTAGCTTAGATAACTACATATTAACTAATAAGTTAATTGAGCCTAGTTTAATATTTGCTAAATATGAAAGGAAGGAATAATTAATATGATTACATTTATTTCCTTATTATTAACAAGTTTATATATATTTTTAATGACTTATTTTGTTAGCTCAGTTTGGTATTTTATA
>JAAYNT010000090.1 GCA_012520715.1 Acholeplasmataceae bacterium | reverse complement strand
TTGCTCTATCCAGCTGAGCTACTGCACCATACTTTATAAATTATAGCAAACCAAAGTATCAATGTAAAGAAAAATGAGTATATAATATGTATATTATAATAAGTTAAGCCGGAAGTAATGTTCCGGCTTTACTTATTAGTTTAATTTAAATAGTTTCACCTAAATCAAATTGTGAATAATATAACTCAGCATAGTGTCCATCTCTAGTTAACAGTTCATCATGATTTCCTTGTTCAACTACGTTACCATCTTTTAGAACTAATATTAAATCAGCGTTTCTAATCGTCGATAACCTGTGTGCAATTACAAAACTTGTTCTTGAGGTAGTAAGTCTGTCCATGGCATCTTGAATTAGTTGTTCAGTTCTAGTGTCAACTGATGAAGTTGCTTCATCTAGTATAATCATTGGTCTATTAGCTAGAATCGCCCTTGCGATTGTAATTAACTGACGTTGTCCTTGAGAGATGTTTTCACCATCTTCATGTAACATAAAATCATAACCGCCAGGTTGTGTTTCAATAAAGCGATCTATTTGTGCTTCTTTAGCTGCTTTTTGCACCTCTTCTAGTGTTGCATTTGGTGTACCGTATGAGATGTTTTCAAAGATACTTCCTTCAAAGATCCAAGTATCTTGTAAAACCATACCAAATTGACGTCTGACATCTTCTCTGTTAACTTCATAAATACTGTGTCCATCAATTGTAATAGAACCTGAATTTATATCATAAAATCTCATTAACAAATTAACAATTGTTGTTTTACCGGCACCGGTAGGACCAACAATTGCTACCATTTGTCCTGGTTTAATAGATGCGCTAAAGTTTTTAATAACTTCGGTACCTTCAACATATGAAAAATCAACATTAGTAAACTCAACTTTTCCTTTAACATCAGTTAGTACTTCACCAAAGTTTTCACTAACTTCTTCTTCTGCATCTAAAAACTCAAAAATACGTTCACTTGATGCTGCAGCCATTTGAAGTGTATTAGCCATTGAACCAAGTGTCATGATAGGTTGGTTAATTTGACGAGCATATCTAATAAAAGTCTCAATATAACCAACTTCAAATTGGCCTGCTAAAGTTAAGTATCCACCAACCAAAGCAATCAAGATAAATGATAAGTTAGAAAAGAAAATTTGAACTGGCCACATAATGCCAGAAATAAATTGAGATTTAAATGAGTTTTGTTTTAAAATCTCATTTATTTTAATATACTCTTCTGTTGCATTATCTTGATAGTTAAATGCAGTAATTATTAAATGTCCTGAATAGGACTCTTCAACATGTGAGTTAACTCTTCCGATATCACGTGATGATTGACGGAAAAATTTTCTAGATTTAGATACTAGAAACATTGATGATAGTAAACTCAAAATAATACTTAAATATACTACTAATGATAACTGCCAACTTAGTAAAAACATCATAACAGTTGTAAATACTATCATGAAAAATCCTCTAAACACTTCATTAACTATATTAGCTAGTGATTCTGCAAGTGTACCTGCATCATTAGTTACTCTACTTAAGATTTCTCCTCTTGTATACTTATCAAAAAACTTAAGTGGAAGTCTAGAAAACTTCTTAGCTAAATCATTTCTCATTCGGTAATTAATTTTTAGAGTTGTAATACTAGCAGTAAGAGCTGCGGTATAACTAATTACACCAGCTCCTAAATAAAAGATTGACAGTATTATAATTGAATCAATAAATGATACTGTAAACATGCCTAGCAAGTTTACTTGTAAATTTGCTGTATCAATAAGTATATTAGGCGTATCTTTAACGGCATTGTAGCCTCTACTAATACTGTTTAGTATTTGTCCACTAATTAGTGGACCAATTACAGTTGTGGCAGTTCCTAAAATAGTAATAAATACTATTAATATTAATACTGGAAGGTAACCTTTAAGGTATCTAAATAATCTACCTATTGACCCACGGAAGTTAACTGCTTGCTGATCTGATCCTCTACCTCGTCTTTGCATGGCCTAGTTCCTCCTCTGATAATTGTGATTTAGCAATCTCATAGTAAACTTGACATGTTATTAGTAATTCTTCATGTTTACCGCTTGCTAACATTTTTCCTTTATCAAGAACAATAATCTTATCAGCATTCATAACTGTAGCTACTCTTTGAGCTACAATTAGTTTTGTTCCGTCTACTTCTTCTAATCTCTTTCTTAAATCAGCATCAGTTTTATAATCAAGTGCTGAAAATGAATCATCAAAAATATAAATAAGTGGTTTTTTAGCTACCGCTCTTGCAATTGATAGTCTTTGTCTTTGCCCACCAGAAACGTTTGTTCCACCTTGAACTATTTCATAGTCAAGACCACCTTCAAGTGTGTGAACAAATGTTGCTTGTGCTATATCTAGTGCATAATTAACTTCATCATCACTAATATCAGATCCGTAGCTAACATTTTCTCTAACTGATCCGTTAAATAGGTGTCCTTGTTGCGGGACATAGCCCAGTAGTGACCTTAAGTCTTTTAACTTCATATTTGAAATATTAACACCATCAATTAAAATCTCGCCGCATGTAACATCATAAAACCTTGGGATTAAATTAATAAGTGTAGATTTTCCTGATCCGGTTGATCCAATAAAAGCTACTGTTTCATTTGCTTTTGCGCTAAATGAAATATGATCTAAGATGCTTGCTTCAGCATCAGGATATTGAAAACAGACATCTCTAAATTCAACTGAGCCAGAAAATGTAATTTTCTTATCATCATCTAATGTAGCAACCATCTTATCTTCAACTTTTTCTATTAAAATTGGGTTTTCAGGATCTTTAATTGAT
>JAAYNT010000089.1 GCA_012520715.1 Acholeplasmataceae bacterium | reverse complement strand
CCCTCCGTTGGCATTATCCAAATCAGGTTTCGGGTCGAACTGTGTGTTCCTCTCAGCAATAAGCTCCCCGTATTTATTTTATCAAATCTATTATAGCATGTATTTTAATTTATTTCACGTATTACAATTAAATTATAAATTAACGAATAGTTTTTTCAATTAAAGTTACACTTCGTTTACTAGGACCGATAATAATAGCGTTTTGTAAGATTTTCTCTGCTTCTTTTAATCCTTTATCATTATGATAAATAGTAGCAATCACATCGCCTTTTTCTACTTTAGATCCAATCTTTAAGTGTAGGTCTATTCCTACTAATAAATCTAACTCGTCATCTTTTGTAAGTCTACCGGCACCAAGTAGTCTTGCTGCTGTACCAATATCTGATGTTATCATTTTTTCTACATAACCAGATTTATTCGCAAGAACCTCGTGTTTTTTAGCTGTTAGAAATAACTCAGGATTATCAATTTGATCAATTTTCCCACCTTGAGCTAATACCATTTCTCTAAATTTGTTTAGTGCTCTACCATCAGTTAGAGTTTTTTCTAATTTTAGTTTAGCTTTTTTAAAATCAGTAATAATTCCAGCATCAACAAGTTGATAAGCACCAATTTCACTACATACTTCTACTAAGTCTTTTGGACCATTACCCTTTAAGGTTTCAATTGCTTCATAAACCTCTAATCCGTTTCCAATCTTATGTCCTAATGGTTCGTCCATATTAGTTAAAACTGCTGTCATTTTCTTGCCAGCAAGTCTTCCAATTTTAACCATAACTTCAGCTAATTTTTCAGCTTCATCAAGTGAAGTCATAAAAGCACCAGATCCAACTTTAACATCAAGTACAATAACATCAGCACCACTTGCTAGTTTTTTAGACATAATTGATGATGCAATTAGTGGAATTGAATCAACAGTTCCTGTTACATCTCTAAGTGCGTATAACTTTTTATCAGCTGGTGTAATATTATCACTTTGTCCAACAACTGCAATATTATACTTAGAAACTAATTTAACAAAGTCTTCCTCACTTTGTTCAATTTTAAAGCCATTAATGGCTTCTAATTTATCTAAAGTCCCTCCGGTATGCCCCAAACCTCTACCGCTCATTTTAGCAAATTTAGCTCCAAGTGCAGCTACCATTGGTCCTAATACTAGTGTTACTTTATCCCCAACACCACCAGTCGAGTGTTTATCTACTTTAATTCCCTTAATTGATGATAAATCATAAACTTTACCTGAATCACGCATCGCAATTGCAAGTGCTGTTGCCTCATGTTCAGTCATATTTTGAAAATAAGTTGCCATTAAAAATGCTGACATTTGATAATCAGGAATATTTCCATTAACATACTCAGTAATTAAAAAATGAATTTCTTCATCACTTAATTCATGACCACTTCTTTTCTTTAATATTAAATCTACCATTAACATTATTAAAACGCCTCCTCTTCGATATCTATTTTATCATATAATCACTAAAATTTGAATGTCTTAATGTATATGTTATATTAATAATGGAGTTGATAAAATGAAATTAATTATGATTAGACATGGACAAACACAAATTAACAGAAATCATATGGTCCAAGGAAGATCAAACTTCCCACTAACTGACCAAGGAATTAAGGAAGCTATTAATAGTGGAGATATATTAAAAAAGAATGTAAAGCATGTTGATGTTTTTATATCTAGTCCATCAATGAGAGCTTTACAAACTTCACAAATTATATCAGGAAAATATAATCACCCTAATTTTGTAATAACTGATGAACACTTCTATGAGCGTGACTTTGGCCCATATGATGGTAGGCTTATTGAAGATGTGTTCCCTATTAAGGTAGAACTACCTGGTTACGAAACAGACAGTGAAATTCAAAACCGTGTTCATACTGGTGTTATGAACTTATATAAAAAATATAAAGGTAAAACCGTAGTAATAGGATGTCATTCACACACTATTAAATCGATTCTTTCTGTAATTGAACCAGATTTATTTACATATAGAACATTACTAGTAAATGGTGCAATCGTTGAATTGAAAGTAGATGACGAAGGTATTAAATACGTTCAAATGATTTATAATAATTAGTTAAAAAGAGCCAAAACTTAACAGTGTTTGGCTCTTTTTTTATCTATTAATTTAAATGTGTAATTTTAATTAATCGTAGTCTTTATTTAGCATTTCATTCATTTGATTAAATGCTTCTTCTTTTAGCTGTCGAGCTAAATCTCGTTTTCTAAGATTAGCATTAGGGTAAATCGGATCACCTGTAATAACTAATGTTTTACGCTTTCTAAAGCCTTTTTCCTTTTTAACGAATTTAATAACAATCGGTAAAATCGGTGAGTCATTATCAGCTGCTAGAGTGAAGGCTCCGTTTTTAAATGGTCTTAGGTGATCACATTCTTTAATTAAATGACCTTCTGGATAGAAATGAATTAGCTTACCTTTTCGCATTTCTTTAGCTAAAATATAGAAAAATATCTTTGTTTCACTTACAGTAGTAGGAATTGGAACACCATCTAATAATTTAACTAAAAATCCGTATTTACGATTAGTTAAGTTTTCAGGTAGTGTTGTATATATTTCTTTTTTAGGCCATGTCACATGGGCACTCATTGGTGCGTCTAAGTTGTGAACATGGTTTACAACTACAATCCCACCACGTTTTGATTTTTTAATAGGTCTTGCTTTATATCTATCTATATATTTAGTATTAAGCGTAATCTTAATATATAAATAAATAATTGGTGCTGCAAATAAATAGAAAAATGCTTTTCTTAAAAACTTAACAAAGTAATTTGGTTTAAACTGCTT
>JAAYNT010000007.1 GCA_012520715.1 Acholeplasmataceae bacterium | reverse complement strand
TAAATATTAAATCAACTTTACTATTACCAGTTAAATTTCTAATATAATCATTACTCTCAACATCATGTCCAACCGCAATAACAAAATCAACACCTTCATTAACTCTTAAATAGTTAGACCAATGTTCAACGATTGGCCCAGGTTGTCTAAATTCATAATCTTTAACTTGGTTAGCTGAAATCGAGTTTTCTAATCCATATCCAATATAACCAATAATGCCAAACTTAATTCCACCTTTTTCAATAATATGATAAGGTGCTGCATTATCAACTAAATTTTCGGTGCCTTTTTTAAAGATATTAGCACTAACTAAAGGATATGATACATAAGGGGTTTGACCACCAAAGTTATTAGAAACTGTATCAATTCCCCAGTCAAATTCATGGTTTCCGATTGTAAAGAAATCTAGCCCCATCATATCTAATAATTTAAGAGTTGATTTACCTTTGTAATGGTTTGACAAGGCGCTTCCTTGTAACATATCTCCACCCGCTAAAAAGATTGCGTTTGGATTTTCTTCTTTCTTTTTATTAATGAAATTAGCAATTTTTGCTAATCCCATCTCATCTCCATTAGGTAGTATTGAACCATGAAAGTCATTTAAATAAAATATTTGAACACTTGTTGGTTCAACATAATCTTGAAATGTTGCTTCTATGTTAGTATCGCTTGTAATTCTAAATGTATGAGTATTATTATCTAATAAACTAATTATCTCACCATTTAACTTAACATTAACGATTTTCTTTCCTTCTGGTGTTGTAACAGTAATCGTTACTTCTTGGTTATATAATAAATCAGTTAAATCAGTATTTGAAGTAACTCCTTCAGACAGTGATTATGTATAACGATCAGTTACTTCTTCAAATTTAGCAAAAATATCGATGCTTGCTTGAATATTTTTGCCGTCTTTATCCCAACCGATATGTTTATAACCTGGTTTAATAATGACTACATCTGGTGCAACTGCCGCTTCACCATGATTTACATATTGGACTTCGCCAATTTGATTATCATCAACAAAGAACTTAACTTGATATTTTTTAATTTCATAAACAGCATTAACTTTAAGATCTTTTGATACCTTACTAAAATCTTGATCCCATTTAATGAAGGTGTAACCTTCTTTATCTGGAGCATCAGGTGCGGTTGCTGATTTATTAGTTTCAACTTCTTCACTTTTTAATAAAACATCATCAGCATAAAAGTTAACTTCAAAGGTTTTTGTTTGGCAACTAGATAGTAATAATACTAAAACAAATGCCAACAATAAATATATCTTTCTCATTTTTTATATTGCAAAGTTACCGTTTTTAAAAACTACTACTTTCTCTCCGTTATATTTTGTTCCAACTACTTCCATATCACTTGATCCAAACATAAAGTCTTCATGATTTAATGAGTTGTTGTAATCGATTTTGGCAAGTTCTTCTTTAGTCATGCCAACTCCTCCCTTAACATTCATCGGATAAGCTCTTCCCAATGCCATATGGCATGAAGCATTCTCATCAAATAAAGTGTTAAAGAATAATATATCCATATTTGAAATTGGTGAGTCATGAG
>JAAYNT010000088.1 GCA_012520715.1 Acholeplasmataceae bacterium | reverse complement strand
AGTATTTGTTTATTTAAGTGGTTGTTTTGGATTATGTGAAAAAGGACCAGTTGTTATTGTTTATCCTGATCAAGTTTTCTATGTCCATATTAAAGAAAAAGACGTTAAGAAGATCGTAGAAGATCATATTATTAAAGGTAAAATCGTTTCAAGACTTGAATATAAAGAACGCGATGAGAAAACTAATAAATTAGTTAGAAAAACATTCCAAGAAATGACATTTTATATTTCACAACAACGAATTGCCCTTCGTAATTGTGGAATTATTAACCCGTATGATATCAATGAATATATTGGAACTGATGGCTACTTTGCACTACACAAAGTTTTAACCGAGATGGAACCAGATGAAGTTATTGAAGAATTAATTAACTCAGGACTTCGTGGTCGCGGAGGCGGTGGGTTTTTAACTGGTATGAAATGGCGCTTTGCTGCTAACAACAAAGGCGGTAAGTCTTATGTTGTTTGTAATGCTGATGAGGGAGATCCGGGTGCATTTATGGACCGCGCCATTTTAGAAGGAGACCCACATAGTGTTATTGAAGCCATGGTAATTAACGGCTACGCGGTAGGAAGTGATCAAGGATATGTTTATGTTCGTGCTGAGTATCCATTAGCGGTTAAAAGATTACAACACGCTATTGACCAAGCTTACAAAGAAGGTTTACTAGGAAAAGATATTTTTGGATCAGGCTTTTCTTTTGATCTAGAAATTAGACTTGGGGCTGGTGCGTTTGTTTGTGGTGAAGAAACGGCATTGATTGCTTCAATTGAGGGTAACCGTGGAATGCCTAAAATTAAACCACCATTTCCAGCCAACAAAGGACTATGGAATCGTCCAACGGTTATTAATAATGTTGAGACATATGCGAATATTCCAATTATTATTAATAAAGGTGCCAAATGGTTTTCAAGTATTGGCACTACTAAATCAAAAGGAACTAAAGTGTTTGCTTTAGGCGGAAAGATTAATAATACCGGACTATTAGAAGTACCAATGGGTACAACTATTCGTCATGTTGTTTATGATATTGGTGGTGGGATTCCAAATGGTAAAAAATTTAAAGCTGTTCAAACTGGTGGCCCAAGTGGTGGCTGTTTAACAGAAAAAGATTTAGACACACCAATTGACTATGACAACTTACTTCGTAAAGGCTCAATGATGGGTTCAGGGGGAATGATTGTTATGGATGAAGATAACTGTATGGTTGACGTTGCTAAGTTTTATATGGAGTTTATTGTTGATGAATCATGTGGTAAGTGTACACCATGCCGTGAAGGAACAAGAAGACTTTATGAACTATTAGAAAAAATTACAGATGGCACTGGTACACTTGAAACATTAGAAGAGCTAGAAAAACTAGCTCGTGATGTTCAAGATACATCACTATGTGGACTTGGACAATCAGCGCCAAACCCAATTATTTCAACTTTAGGTAATTTTTATGATGAGTATGTCTCACACGTCGTTGATAAAAAATGTCCGGCTGGTGTATGTAAAGAGTTAACTAAGTTATATATTACTGATAAATGTATTGGATGTACAAAATGTGCTCAAAATTGTCCAGTTCATTGTATTACTGGTAATCCAAGAGAACTACATCACATTGATACTGATGCATGTATTAAATGTAATGCATGTATTACTAGTTGTCCAGTTCATGCAATTATACATGTCTAGGAAGGAATGATAATATGAAAGATAAAGTAAATATTGCAATAGATAATAAACCAATTACTGTCCCTAGTCATTTTACAATCTTAGAGGCAGCTGATTATGCTGGTATTAATATTCCAAGACTATGTTTTTTAAAAGGTATTTCAGAAACCTCATCATGTCGTATTTGTGTTGTTGAAGTTGTGGGAATGCACAACTTAAAAAACTCATGTACCTTCCAAGTTATGGAAGGTATGAAGGTTTTTACGACTTCACCACGCGTTATTCAGCAAATTAAACTAAACTTAGAATTAATTGCTGGTAACCACCAATTTGACTGTTGGGCATGTCCTAGAGAACATAATTGTGAGCTTTTAGATTTACTTCGTAGATTTAATATTGATAATCATTATGTTGTTGATAAAGAAATCAAAAAAAGAGAATGGATATTAAATATTAGCGACTCAATGATACTAGACTCATCGAAATGTGTGTTATGTGGACGTTGCGTTGATGCATGTGAACATTATACAGGACTTGGAATACTAAACTTTAATGACCGCGGATTTTTTACTCACGTTGGTCCAGCTAATTCTGAAAACATTGATAACTCTGGTTGTATTTACTGTGGTAAATGTATCCAGTCATGTCCAACTGGAGCTATTAGAGAAAAAGATGATATAGATAGAGTATTTAACTTATTTGATTATCCAGATCACTACGTAGTTGCTCAAGTAGCGCCATCTGTAAGAGCGGCGCTAGGTGAGGAGTTTGGTTATCCAATTGGAACTAATGTTGAAGGAATGTTATTTAGTGCCTTAAAAGAATTAGGTTTCCATGATATAGTAGATGTTAACTTCGGAGCTGATTTAACAATTATGGAAGAAGGTAATGAACTAATCGAAAGACTTGAAAGACACTTAAAAGGTGAAAAGTCAGTCTTACCACTATTTACCTCTTGTTCACCAGGATGGGTTAGATATATTGAAAGATATGCACCGGAGTATTTAGATAATTTATCAAGCTGTAAATCACCACAGCAAATGAACGGTGCAATTGTTAAAAATTATTATGCAACTAAACTTGGTATTCCAAGAGAAAATATCAAAGTTGTTTCTATCATGCCTTGTATTGCTAAAAAGAATGAAGCAAACCGACCAGAAATGGAAGTAGATGGTATAAGAGATGTTGATATTGTCTTAACTACTCGAGAACTAGCTAAATATATTAAACGTCATCAAATTGATTTTCATTCATTAGAACCAGTTAAAATAGATTCACCACTTGCTTCATACACTGGAGCTGGTGCTATCTTTGGAGTTACTGGTGGAGTGATGGAAGCAGCACTAAGAACAGTAAAAGCAATGTTAGAAAAAGAAAATGACCAAAACACTGTTGATATTACTGATGTTAGAGGTATTGATGATATCAAAGAAGCAACACTAACTATTAACGGTTTAGAATTAAACTTTGCCGTAGCACACGGTGCTAAACATTTCCCGGAAATGTTAAGACGTGTTAAGGAAGGTAAAAAACAATACGCTTTTGTTGAATTTATGGGTTGTACAGGTGGTTGTGTCTTTGGTGGCGGTCAACCAATTACAAAAGCTAAAGCTTTTGAAAAAATTGACATCCGTAAAGAAAGAGCCAAAGCACTTTACCAAATTGACTCAGATGTTAAACTTCGCCGTAGTCATGAAAATCCATATATTATTAAATTATATGAAGAATATCTAGGTAAACCAGGTAGTAAACTTGCACATAAATTACTACACACTACATATTCTAAAAAGGAAGTCTATTAATTGTGAAAAGATTATTACTAATATTTACAATTCTATTTTCAACACTACTATTAAGTAGTTGTAAAAAAATAGAAGATCCTAGTATTTTACTACCTGCTGGATCACCATTAATTGGCATGGCAGAAGCATTAGACGGCATCGAACATGAAATAGTTGTTGGAGCTGATTCATTTCCAGCCGCATTTGTAAAAGGTGAGCGCGATATTATTATCGCGCCAGCCGTTTTAGGTGTAAAGCTATATAATGAAGGTAAATCAAAATATCAGCTTGCAAGTGTATTTGGTTGGAACAATTTATATATTATTTCAAATGATAATATTACATCACTTAGTGAGTTAAGTGGCAAACAAATTATTGCATTTGGTGAATTTGCAACTCCGGGGATTGTTTTAAGAACTGTTTTAGGTAACTTAGAAGCTAACATTTCTTATGTTGGATCAGTTTCAGATGTCGTTGCCCCATTTATGCAAAAAACTTATGATGCTGCACTTATATCTGAACCCTTTATTTCGGTTATTAAAAGTAAAACAGCTAACCACAATTTTAGTATATTAGATTTATCAGAAGAAGAAAAGGTTCCACCGATTGCACAAGTTGGAATATTTGTAAATCCTAATTCCAATAATAAAGCGGGAATAGATAACTTTTTATCAAAAGCTAAATTAAGTATTGAAAGTTTAAATAAAGATCCTAAGGCTTATTCAAAAAAGGCTGTAAGCTTACAGCCAAGACTAAAAGACTTAGGTGAAGAAGTAATTGCTAGTGCAATTCCTAATCTTAATTTAGATTATGTAAGTTTAGATTTAAAAACTAAACTTGAACCATTCTTACAATTTTTAATTAATAATAATGATAAACAATTAATTGGAGATAAATTACCACAAGTAGCATTTTATTATAGTAAATGAAAAAAAGATT
>JAAYNT010000087.1 GCA_012520715.1 Acholeplasmataceae bacterium | reverse complement strand
TTGATAATGCAGATTGCAATGTTTTTAACTGTGAATCATAGTCATCTTGGGTAAATAAAGATGTTATCTTTTTCTTATTGAGTTTCTTAATTTCATTCTCAATATATTTTATTTCCTTATTAGCAGACTTAATACCTTCTAAATATGTACTAACCTGTTCGTCACCACTTTGATACTCGGCAGTTTTATTAATTGCGTCACGAAGTTCACCATATTTGGATATTATCTTATCAATAGTGTTTAAGCGTTTCTTTTCTGTTTCTTTTAATTCTTTTTCAGTCTGCTCAATATTCCATTTGTGCCATTCTTCTTGAGCCTTTTTCCACTCATTAAGATAATCTTTATTATTTTTATAGTATTCTTTGGCTAGTTCCCAGCGAGCTGTTTGGTATTCTTTTTCGGTCTTTATTCTACCCATTGCATAATCATGGTCAACATCGCTAAATTTAGATTTTACCAGTTCTTCAGCGATCTTTTTATCAATAGCTTTTCTGCCTTTGTCAATTTCTATTTCGTTCTTGCGATAATCTTCTAAATATTTATCTTTATGTTTTCCAAAAGTAGCCTTATTGATTTTTTCTAAACCTTTTAAATACTCTTCCTGAGTGATTTCTTCCATGGCTAACTTATAATCTAAATCATTTTTACCTAAAATTTTGTTACCCTTGGAATCTGTAGTACCAAGATTAAACGCATTTTTTATTGCATCTTCATCTATCTTCTTTCTACCCTTGTAGACTTCTTCGACATATTTTCTATACTGATCAAGATATTTAGCTTTATTCTTACCAAAATACTCATTGTTAAGCTTTTCTAGGCGGTTTAGATAATCTTGTTGGGTTATCTTATCCATTGCAAGTAAGTGGTCTATTTCTGCTTTTTTCTTATCAAATGCTTCTTTGATTGGATCTGTTTTATCTTTTTTGTCTTTAGGTAAACCTGAAGGTTTATAACCATCGATATCTAATGTAGTATTTAATGATAAATCAATACCATCTAATATTTTTTTGTAATCTTCAGCTTCTTTTTCTAGTTTAGATTTAGCATCATCATATAACCAACCAATAGCGTCCTTTTTAATTCCTAAAGGATCAAACAATGTCTTGACTTTATATCTTCTATCTAATTCTTGTATCTCATTTAATTTATTTTGATATTCCTCTGCGACTTTTAATTTACTCTCTTGTAGATTTTTAAAATTACCGAAATCTATATCATAACTATCTGCTAAATCTTTAATCCAGAATGGGAGATTGGCAACAGCATCTTTATAAAAGCCTTCATCCAATTCTTTCTTCTTGATAACAAATTCTCTGTAGTTCTCATAATCGGTTTGATAGACTTTAGACATTTCTGCAATTAATTCTTTTTCAGTAATCTTGCCAGAAACATAATCAGCAACAGCCTGTTCAAGTTGTGGATATTTATCTATTAAACTATTAAGAGTATCTGTAGAAATATAACCTAACTCCTCAAATTCACTTGTTAAATTTTCAACTTGTTTCCCACTGCTAGACATAGCAGATAAAGATTCTGCAAGAGTGAAAACGGAATTAGATGCATCCATTGCTTCTTTATACATCTGTTTAAATAATTCTACATTCTCTATAGATGGATCTAGGTTATTATATAGTTGAGTTCCAACTTTTTCTAATGCAAGTTTTAAGGCATCTATACCTTCAGAACCAGTGTATCCGTATTTAGCTAAGTCGGGGAATTCTTGCATTAAATCTATTATTTCAGTGGGTGATAATTTATTTAGGTCTGATAATGCTTTTCCTATTGATGAGATTGATTTTTGATATTCGTCAATGGCTTTGTTTTGGGCTTCGGTAAAAAGAGACTGAATACCAGACTTATCGTTAATTTTACTATTTACATTTTGTACACCAGTTGTAATTTTTGAGAATATATCATCAAAAACTTTTTGAGAACCTTCAACTTCTTTAGTGTTTTGAGCGACCTTATTTTTAAGTTCGTCTAAGTTATTTTTTGCTTCTTCAATACTTTCACCAGAGGCTAATGCTTTGTTATAATCATTGACGACTTGTTTAGATTGTAAATAAAGTTGTCCTAAAGTATCATGGTAAATTATTTCGGCTTCTACATAGGTATCATAATTGTCTTTATGTGTTTTTAATTCGTCAGTCCAAGTTTTGTTTAATTGTTCTGATATCGTAATAAGAACGCTATTTACATCTTCACCAGTATCTTTACCATACTGTTCAATGTCATTATATAATCTATGTAGCTCTCTATCGGCATCATCTACATTTGCAACAATCTTAATTTCCTGATTAATTGTTCCATAATCCACTTGTTTTAATTTTAAAAAAGAACTATCATACTCTTTTAGGTAGTTGATTAAACCCTTGTTATCACCTTGATATAATTTACCTAATTTATATGTCCTTTCTTTATTTAATGCGTCTTTTGCATTTTCAAATGAAGCTTTTTCTTCAGCAAGATAATCTTTGGCTTTTTGTTTTGATAAATTGTTTAATATATCTACCTGTTCTTGATATTTACCATTTACTAAATCTAAACCTTCTGCTTCTAATCCATATGAATCAATTAAATTGGTTTGGATAGTATATAATTGATCTTTTATATTCTTAGTATCATCATATGAATTGTTAC
>JAAYNT010000086.1 GCA_012520715.1 Acholeplasmataceae bacterium | reverse complement strand
CAATTACCAGTTTTTTGATGACTGCCTGTAAGCAAGTTAAAAAGAGTGGTCTTACCACTGTTTTGGTTTCCTATTAAAGCAATCATTCAAATTACCTCTACAACTAAATCAACTAAATCAGCTTTTCTTACTGATAGTTGGTAATCTCTTAAAATTAGGGTAATTGGAGATCCTAGTGGTGCAATATTTTTCACACTTAAAACAACACCAGGTGTCAGTCCCATATCTAAAAATCTTTGTTTTAGCTTTTTATCGATTGTATTTATTTTTAGAAGTCTTGCTTTACTGCCTTTTACAAGATCAGATAGTTTGATTTCTTTAGTTATATTTGATTTTGCAACAATAGAGTTATGATCAATAAAGATCTTTTTTGTTCTATTTGCTTGACTCATTTTCAACACTTCCTTGATTTTATACATAACTATTATAGTTAATAAAAAAGTGTTAATCAAGAAAAATTATAAAACTTCTAATTAATCTTCTAAACAATACATTTTATAAATAAGCAACTAAATAAAAACCAGCCTTTTGGGGCTGGTTAAGATATTATCTATTAACTCCTAGTTTGTTCCAAGCTTCATCGATTAAGCGTTTTGATTCTGGATCGTAGCGGAAAATATCATATTTATCACTAAATACAATTGTAAATAATTTTTTAGCTTCTTCAGTATTTGCACGCTCGATTTGTTCTAATCTAACATCTTCTCTTGGTGAGATGTAGTAAACTTCATTACTATTTTCAGTTGCACCTTGTTTACTCATAATATGGTTTAAAAATAAGTATGCATATTCTTCATTTCCTTTAGAATGAATAGCAAGGAAATCAACCCAAACATTTGAACCTTCTTCAGGAATAAAGAAATCTAGGTTAATATCTTCCTCTTCTTCATGCATTTGTTCAATAATTTCAGCTGCATCTCCAGTATAAGCCATTGCTAGGTTATATCTTTTACTTGGAATATCATCAAATATATTATCAGTAACATAACCAACATTTGCTTTATTCATACCTTCTCTTAGCCACTCTTCTGCTTCATTTATTTCTGATGCAACATTTGAGTTCATACTATAACCAAGTGATACAAGACCTGACATTAATGCATCTCTTGACGAGTCATAAAATGCTACTTTATATTTATCTCCTTGACGAAGTAGATCCCATCCAAGAGCTAAATCAGCTTCTTCAACAACATCTTTATCATATAAAATACCAACTGATCCCCAAAAATATGGAACTCCGTATTTTAATAAGTCATTTTCTTCACTTAATTTTGCTAAGATGTCATCTAGTCCATCAGCTAAGTCAGTGTCTTTATTAAAAGTAGTAATTTTTGACCAATCAATTGGCAAAATATAACCTTGATTCTCAACAATTAGTTGTTCTAAAGCATAATCACTAGGTAAAATTAAATCATAATTTTTATTACTTTTAATAAATGTTAGTGCTTCTTCGTTTGATTCAAACTCATCAATTCTAACTCGAATACCATGTTCTTTTGTAAAAGATTTTCTTACCTCTGTTGACATGTATTCGCCTGGTGCCAATATTTTTAATACTGGTCTATTATCACAAGCTGCTAAGCTTGGAATTAATAATAATGTAAATACTAGTAAAAATAATTTTTTCATCCTCTTATTTTCTCCCTTCTTTCTTTTCTTGGTCCCCCAATGAAATAATCATAAGCTATTTTAATTCCAACTACTAATACAATTAGTGTTGATAAGGCATTAACTTTTGGATCAATACCACGTTTTAATGTGTAAAGATATGTTGATATATTTGATACTCCTGATGCGATCGTTACAAAATATGAAATTACAAAGTCATCAAATGACATTGTAAATGCAATTGCCGCTCCAGCGATAATTGCAACTTTTAATTGCGGTAAGATAACTTTGGCTAATGTTTGAAATGTATTAGCTCCTAAATCAGCTGCAGCATCAGATAAATTCGGATCTAAGCTTGTTACCTTAGGATATACGGTAATAATAACATATGGCGTTGAAAACGCGATATGAGCAAGTATTATCGTTAAATATCCAGATGGCAAGTGTAACATCCCAAATAAAACAAATAGTGAAATCGCGGTAATAATTTCTGGGTTAATAATTGGAATGTTTGTAGCAGTTAAAGTTAACTTTCTAAAAATTTTACGTTGTTTAGATAAAGAAATTGCTGCTAGTGTACCAATAATTGTCGAAATAATAGTTGAAATTACCGCAACTATTATTGTAACAAAAACAGCTTGCATCATTGCTTCATTTTGAAATAGGTCATGATACCATCTTAAACTAAAACCGCCAAAACGAGTAAATGACTTATTCGTATTAAACGAAAACAATACCATTGATGCAATTGGTGCATATACAAGTGCAATAATTAAGGCGATAAAAGATCCTTTAAATACTTTTTTAGTCATCTTCTACCTCCTTGAACTTGTCAATCTTTCTTACAAGTAATATCATTACCATCATAACAATCGACAGTACTATGGCAATTGCTGAACCGTAACCAATGTCTCCTGCTAAAATTGACACTCTTTCAATTAAGTTGCCAATTAAGAAGACGTTATTTCCTAAATATTTAGGAATAACTAATGTTGTTGCGGCCGGTAAGAATACCATTAATATTCCTGACATTACCCCGGTTAGTGATAATGGGAAAGTTACTTTTAAGAATGCTTTGAAATTAGAAGCTCCAAGGTCAGTTGCTGCTTCAATTAAGCCGTGATCTATTTTTTGTAAGACCGTATAAATAGGTAATACCATAAATGGTAAAAATACGTGCACTAAGCCAATTACCATTGCTGTATTAGTTCCTAATATATCTGGAATAATCATTTCAATGATTTGTTGAAGTGCAATTGTTCTAATAACTAAGTTAATCCACATAGGCGCTGATATTAAAACAATTAATAAACCTTGTGTTCTAGGTTTAGTTTGAGTAATAAAATAAGCCAGTGGATAACCAATTATTAGTGTAGCAAGTGTGGTAAGTATTGCCAGCCAAATTGATCTTTGCATGGCATACAAGTAGACATTATTTACAAAGAAACTAGTATAGTTTTTAAAAGTAAATGATACTTGGAAAAAGTTTCTACTTTCACCTTCGGTAAAAGAATAAACTACCATGATTAATATTGGTATTAATATTAGGGCAAATAAAATGAAATAATATGGGCTAATTAATAATGAATTTAAGACTTTTTTCTTTTGAGGTTTTTTAGTAACTTTTACTTCTTCCATTACCAAATCTCCATAACATGAATATCATCCGGATCAAAAGTAATACTTACTTCTTTTCCTTCTGGATGAAAATCAGTAGTATGAATAGTGTATGCTCTATGTTTAGTTAATACATCTATTTCATAATGTACACCCTTAAATGCAACACTATCAACAACCCCATCAAACTTGCCCATACCTTTTTCTAATATTTCAATATCTTCAGGTCTAATTACTACTTCTACTTTTTCATTTCTTGAAAAACCTTTATCTACACATTTGTGTACTACTTCATCAAACTCTACTTCAAAATCATCAATCATAACTGCTTCAACAATATTTGACTCACCAATAAATGATGCTACAAAGCGGTTAATTGGTTCGTTGTAAATATCTTCAGGAGATCCAACTTGTTGGATTTCACCTTGATTCATAACAACAATTTTATCTGACATTGTTAGTGCTTCTTCTTGATCGTGAGTAACAAAGATAAATGTAATTCCTGCTTCTCTTTGAAGCTCTTTTAATTCATACTGCATCTCTTGACGAAGTTTTAAATCAAGTGCTGAGAGTGGTTCATCAAGTAGTAATACTTTTGGTTCATTAATTAAGGCTCTTGCGATAGCTACCCTTTGTTGTTGTCCACCTGATAGTTTATCAACTGAACGATACTCAAAGCCTTGAAGACCTACTAATTTTAAGTAATGAAACACTTTAATTTCTAAATCTCTTTCTCTTGTTTTACGTGTTTCAAATTGTCTTTTTAAGTTTTTAATTTCTTGACGATAAAATGATCTTAGGTCAAGTTGTTTAATTTCTTCATTTAGTTTTTTTATTTCTGCTTGTTTTTCTTTTTTAACTTGACGGTAACCTTCATCTCTAGGACTTAGAGTTGAAAGTTCTAATTTAATTTCTTCAATTTGTTCTTTTAGTTTGTAAGCTTTATTAATATTAGTTTTTTTAGATTCTAAATATTCAGGATCATTTTTAAGATCTTTAATTTTTTGTTTATATTCTTGAATTTGTTGTTTTAATTCAAAGTTAGGATCTTTAATTAATTGCGCTTTTCTAGTTACTTCTCGTCTAAGAGCACGTTTTTTAGCTGGATCTTTTTCGTTTTTAATAAGTTCTTTATACTTTTCAACAACTAAATCTATTTTATATTGATCTTTAAATTCTTGAGATTTAACTCTTAAGCCAAAAGCAACATTTTCAAAAACATCTAAATGAGGAAATAGTGCATATCTTTGAAATACCGTATTAGTTGGTCTTTTATGAGCTGGAACATCTCTTATATCTTTTCCATCAAATAAAACTTCACCAGAACTAGGTTCAATAAAACCACCAATAATTCTAAGGGCCGTTGTTTTTCCGCATCCTGATGGTCCAAGTAGTGTTACAAACTCATTAGAATTAATTTCTAAATCAATTCCTCTTAAAACAACTTGACCACTAAACTCTTTTGTAATGTCTTTTAATTCTATTAATGGCTTCATAATATTCCTCCTAACTGTTTATTATATAAACAAACTATATTTATTTAACTTTAAGTTTAGTAAAATTAAACAAAAAGTTAAATAAGTGTAAACCACCATTATCATTATATTTATTATCTAAAATATGTCAAGAAATTTAAATAGTAATTTATAAAAAAAGAGCAGTTTTAAACCGCTCTTTTAATAAATTAAATATCAAATGTTTTCATTAAATTGGCTGGAGTTTTTCTAAGTAGTAATAAGATTGGAATTAATCCCGCAATTAAACTAATAATATAAATTAAAAACACTCCTAAAAAGATAATTAAAGCATTAGCTGTTGCGATACCGAAAATACCAAATGGACCACTTGCAAATCTAACATAAATTGCGACATATATAAAATAGCCAATTAAGATTGTAACTGTTGTTAAAACTAATATATCTATGACAAATGTTTTAATAATTTCCCACTTCTTAACCCCAAGTGAACGATAAACATTTATTTGATAAATTTGTTTACTCATCTCAGAGCGGTTCATGAAAAATATACCAAGACCAGATAACGAGATAATAATCGCATTTAGTATACTAGTTCCTATAATTGTAGATGTTTTTTGTGCAGTATAGTAATTAATAACACTTTCTCTTATATTTTCAACATTATATTTACTAGATAAATTAGTGATAACTGCTTTATCAGTTGTATAAATTTGAATGTCAGGAATTTGTAGTGCGGCACTGCGATATACTTTTTCTAAAGCTTCTTGATTTGCAATAATATAGTTTTTACCATCACTAATAATTCCTACTACTTTAAATTTTATTCCTTCTGGACTGTTAAAATCTCTTAAAGCAAATAGTGTGGTATCAGTAAATGAATTTTCATTTTGTAAATTAAATTCACTAAATGTGGTAGCATCAGGCATTTGACGATTCCAAATTTCTTTTGAAATTAATACTTCAATTTCATCATTTTCGTAAATATTAGCTGGCTTTCTACCTTCAATAAGTGTTACTTCTTTTGAAATATCATTTCTTAAAAAATAAGTTTTTTGACCCTCATTAAACATTTGTTCAATATATGTTGATTGTAATAATTGTTGATCAAAATAAAGTGAACTGCCCGCTCTTGAAACTATTCCTGAAATAGTAAAATTATAGTTACTATATATTATAGTTCTACCAACTAAATCTTTAATATGCCAAATACCCATTGTTCCAGCAACTATGAAACTTTCCGCTAATTCTTTTGAAACTACAACTTCATTTTTAGCATTAATATTTTTACCATGAATAAATTCATTATTAATTAAATAATTAGACGGAGCAACTTGAACTCCTTTAGAATTAATAGAAGATTGATATCCAGGGTTAATTGTACTAACATTAATTGATTTAACATTTGATTGTAAGTAGATATTATTAAAATCAGCTGGATTTAAGTTATCTCCTTTAACTGTAGGACTAACTTTATAATAGGCACCATCAACTGGTACATCTGATGTTGGAATTGGCATAATCGCAGCTCCAAACTGAGTAATACCTACACCAAATAATAAACCTGCTAATAAAAGTGCAACATACATTAGTTTTCTTCTTTTTCTAACATTAAATAGTTTAGAAAAAGATACTTTTAACATCGTTTTTAAACTAAATAATTGTCTTTTACCAACTTTATTAGAATCTACTTCTAAGTTATTAACATCAAACTCTGTTTCAACTAAACTGTCATCAATATCACTTCTTGATTGTTCAACCGTTTGAATACTACTATCATCATTAATTAAGCTTGCTTTTACATCAGTTGGTAGATGTATATAAAGTGCTCCATTTTGATAAATTAATTTGACATTAATATTAGGTTTATTATCATAATAATAATCAATTTGTAAATCACTAGAATCAATTTTATCATGTGATAAATCATTTAAAAAGATTTTATTATCATCAACAAAGTCATGTGATAATTGTGGTGTGTTAATTTTATCATCAACTACAACACCATCAACCATTGTAATAATTCTATCACTGTAATATTTAGCTAAATGTTCTTCATGAGTAACTAATATTACTAATTTTTGATCAGCAATTTTACGGAAGATATTCATTACTTCAAGTTTGTTTTTGCTATCGATATTACCAGTCGGTTCATCAGCAATAATAAAATCAGGATTTTTTACAAGTGCTCTTGCAATAGCAACTCTTTGTTGCTGACCACCTGATAATTCATTTGCCTTTTTCTTGGCAAATGGTAGCATATTTACTAAATCTAGTGCATATTCTACTTGCTCTTTAATAAACTCCTCATCATTAACACCGATCATCTTAAGTACAAAACTTACGTTATCAAAAACTGATAAGTTAGTAAATAAATTATAGTTTTGAAAAACATAACCAATTCGTCTACTACGAATTTCATCAAAGTTTTTAATAACACTATCACCATAATAAACATCACCATTAGTTGGCTTATCTAAGCCACCTACTATGTTAAGAACAGTTGTTTTTCCACTACCTGAATGTCCAAATAAAGTAACAAGTCCTTTTTTTGGAAAATCAATTGAAAAATCAACTACTGCCTTTACTTCGTTTTGTGAACCTCTATTAAAAGATTTGGAAATATGTTTTAGTTTAATCATTTTATATCTCCTCCTCTAGTGATAAATTTTTAACAACTGTAATTTCAAAAATGCGGCGGTTAAATCTAAATCCTAACCACATAGAAAAGAATATAAAGGCCATAAATAAAATAATATAGTGATACCAATATAAAAATCTAAGATCAATATATATTATTGGTACAAACTTACCAATAATAATGAGTAATACAAGTAATAATACAAATGAAATTATACTTATTATTACTTGTTGGATTATTACTAGTAATCCAATTTCTTTTTGGTTAGCACCAATCGATCTAAAAATAGCAAAGTCTCTCTTTCTAGTACTCATGCTATTTCTAATAACAAGCCCTAATATGGCATATAAAAATAAAACTTGAATAAAGATTCCAATATATGCAAGGATTGTTACAATTTCTGCTAATATCTTATTAATTGTTGTAGCTGGAGTATATTTTACATTAACAGCATATACCGAGCTATCAACACTATTTTTATACTTATTAGCATCAATTTGATCTTTAAAGTTTAATAAAAGTTGATACTTCTTACTAGCTGCAACATCGGCAATTTCTCTTGCCATTTCTAAGCTAATAGTTGGCATATAATGATCATCATTATTAACTATTGTGATGCCATCTGCATCAACATTATAATACTCAAAATAAGGATCTGCTAACATATAACCATCTAATGTATCATCATATAAGTAACTATTTATATGAATTTCATTAGCTCCTATGGTGCCAGTTCCATCAATTTTTAACTCATTTGGCATCTTTTCAACTAAATCTCGAGTTAGTGACACAGCACTTACTGCTGATATCATAAATAAGTTATATCCTAAGTTTCCTTTGTTAAAGAAATCTTTATGAAAATATATTATTTCCGAAACTGTACTAGAAAATCCCACCACTTTTACAGGAATTTCTGGAAACTTATAAAATTGACTATAAAATGATGAATCTGAACTTTTAATTATAACTTCCTCGCCAATATCAAAATTACTTGCAAATACTTGCGATAATACTATCTCATTAATATTACTTGGAGCTTCTCCGCTATTTAATAAAAATTTACTTTTCTCAAAGATTGTGCTATCTCCAACCCCAAAGGTTCTAAGATACTCTACATCTTCACCATGATAAAGTTCTAAACTTAGATTATATAGTAAATAAAGAGAGCT
>JAAYNT010000085.1 GCA_012520715.1 Acholeplasmataceae bacterium | reverse complement strand
TGTGCTTTACCACCCATTGGTTGTTGGGTAACTAGTGTATATGGTCCTACGTTTCTAGCGTGTAGTTTGTCATCAACCATATGTGATAGTTTAATCATATACATAACACCAACTGAAATTGGGTTTTGATACGGCTCACCCGTACGGCCATCATATAAGATCATTTTACCGTCTTCAGAAACTCCTGCTTCTTTCATAATTGCTTTTAAGTCACTGTCTTCAACTCCGTCGAATACAGGAGCAGCAATTTTAACGTTTAAGTTTTTAGCAGCATGACCTAAGTGGATTTCTAAAATTTGACCAATGTTCATTCTTGATGGAACCCCTAGTGGGTTTAACATGATGTCAATTGGTGTACCATCAGCCATGTATGGCATATCTTCTCTTGGTAAAATTTTTGAAATAACACCTTTATTTCCGTGTCTTCCTGCCATTTTGTCGCCTTCAGAGATTTTTCTCTTCTTAGCAACAAATACTTTAATTTGTTCATTAACACCTGTTGGAAGTGTAACTCCATCAGGTAAGTTTTTCTTACCCTTCTTAAAGTGTAGTACTTTTTGAACTACCCCTCCACCACCGTGTTGAACTTTAAGTGATGTATTGCGGTATTCTCTTGACTTTTCTCCAATAATAGCTTGGATTAGTTTTTCAGCTGGTTGTGGATCAGTTGAGCCTTTAGGTGTAATTTTACCAACTAAAATATCTCCTTCTGATACTTCAGAACCAACAACGATAATACCATTTTCATCTAAGTTTCTAACCGCTTCTGGTGATACGTAAGGAATTTCACGAGTAATTTCTTCTTTTCCTTGACCAGCTTTTAATTCGCGGTTAAAGATTTCATATTCTTCAATGTGAACTGATGTATAAACATCATGTTTAACTAAGTCTTCACACATAATAACGGCGTCTTCATAGTTGTAACCTTCCCACATCATAAATGCAACAGTTACGTTACGACCTAGAGCTAACTCGCCTTTATCAGTTGATGGTCCATCCGCAATTACATCTCCTGCATCAACCCAATCACCATATTTAACTAGTGGTGTTTGAAGGATACAAGTGTTTTGGTTTGAACGATCAAACTTAGTAAGTTCATAAACACCTTCTCTTGTTAGATTGTGTTCACTTAATTGTAAAGCTTGCGCAAATGTAAATTCTTGATTGAAGTCAAATAATACTTCGCCTTCATATTCAACTCTTTCATTTGGAAACTCAGTAATTTTAATAACATTAGCATCAACATATGTTACATATCCGCCTTGTTGGGCGATAACTGTTGCACCTGAGTCTTTAGCGGCACGGTGTTCAATACCTGTACCTACAATTGGTGACTCTGGTCTCATTAGTGGTACCGCTTGGCGCTGCATGTTGGCACCCATTAGGGCACGTGACGCTTCGTCATGCTCTAAGAACGGAATTGTTGCAGTAGCAACCGAAACAATTTGTCTAGGCGAAACGTCCATGTATGATACTTGTGATTTTTCTACAATTGTAGTTTCACCATTTAATCTACCAATAACTTTGTCTTCTAAGAAAAAGCCATTTTCATCAATTGGTGTTGCAGCTGAGGCAATAAATTGTCTTTCTTCTTGACTTGCAGTTAAGAAGACAAACTCATTAGTGACTCTTGGAACTACTTCTCCGTCTTTAATTCCACTGCGGTCAACTACTAAATACGGAGTTTGAATAAATCCATATTGGTCAACCTTAGAATAAGATGCAAGTGATGAAATTAAACCAATGGATTGACCTTCTGGTGTTTCAATTGGACAAATTCTACCGTAGTGAGAGTTGTGAACGTCACGAACTTCAATTCCGGCTCTATCTCTTGATAGACCACCAACACCTAATGCTGATACTCTACGTTTTTGAGTAAGTTCAGCAAGTGGGTTAATTTGATCCATGAATTGTGATAACTGTGATGAACCAAAAAACGAGTTAATGGCACTTGATAGTGGTGTTGTATTAATAATTGATGGAATTGTCGCATCATTAAATGTTGTTGTTGACATTCTATCTTTAATATTTTTCTCTGTTCTAGCAAGTCCAACTCTAAATTGGTTAGATAATAACTCACCAATTAAGCGTAATCTACGATTACCTAAATGGTCGATATCATCAGTTTCACCAATTCCTTCAAATAAGTTTAAGTAGTAACTAATTCCCGCTGCCATATCAGAAACAGTAATGTGTTCTCTTGTTTCATCTGGGTTATTACCGACTACTTTAACTAAAGTCGATTTACCAGTAATTGGGTTGCGGTGAGTTACTTCTAAAAACTCAACAATAACGCCTTCGCGTTGTCTTTGAGTTTCATATGGATCTGAAAGTAAGAAATACTTAACAACTTTTTCATCAAGTGTGTTTCTATTTCTTCTAAGTAGAGAAATTAATTCTTCATCAACAACTGTATTTTTTTTAGCTAATACTTCACCAGTACGGTTGTTAATAATTTTTTCTTTAGTGTATAATAATTCTCCGCTTTCAAAATCGAACTCTGCTAAGATTTCTTCAGCTGGTTCGTTTTGTAATGAATCATTAACGTTAATCATTTCTTTTCTAAAGATATGACGGTGTTCTTTTAGTTTGTTAGCTAAATCGTAATCGATATATGTATCTTTTGAAATAACTTCTCCATCTGGAAGTGTAATATCACTTGCGATATAGTTACCAATGATACGGTTAAATAAACATAACTTTTTGTTATATTTATAACGACCAACTGAAGCTAGATCATATCTTCTACGATCAAATAGACGAGCTCTAATATACTCTCTTGCCGCATTTGCAGGTGAGTTTTCACCTTGTCTTAATTTAGCATATAGCTCAATTACTGCTTCATCAGAGTTTTTAGTGTCGTCTTTTTCTAATGTGTCCCTAAGTAGTGCTTTTGAGTAGTACTTAGTAATGTCTTTATCACTGTTTAAGCCTAAGACTTTAATTAACGTTGTTAAATAAATTTTCTTAGAACGGTCTAATTTTGAATAAAATAAATTCCTTGAACCTAATTCAAATTCAACCCAAGCACCTCTTGTTGGAATAATTTGGCCTGAATATTTTGGATGCGATAACCTAGGATCACTTTCAGCTGTAAAATAAACTCCAGCAGAACGAATAATTTGTGAAACAATTACACGTTCAGCACCATTAATTATAAAAGTACCGGTTGGAGTCATAAAAGGAAGCTCAGCAAGTCTAACTTGGGCTTCTCTAATTTCTCCTGTAACGGCATTTTCTAATTTTACATCAGCAAACAATTGTCTTGTATAACTAACGTCATACATTTTTGCTTGGTTAAGTGAATGTTTAGGTTTTTCTAAATAATAATTAACGAAATGTAGTTTCATATCACCGTTGTGTCCTTCAATCGGTGAAACATCTCTTAATAGTTCTCCAATAGATTCATCTATAAAGTTTTGAAAGGAACTTGTTTGAATCTCAATTAAGTTAGGCAAGTCGATATCATATAACATCTTTGAGTAATTACGACGCGACGCTCTTTTACCGTATGTGACGGTTTTGTATCCCATATTTCTCACTCCTAACTGATTTTTGGGGTAATAATATATACATATTATTTCTGCAATTTTTCAAATAATCGCACATTATCTTATAATAGCACAACAGACATTGTAAGTCAAATGAAATTAATAAATACCTATGGTATTATTAACATTTAGCTAAAATTAGTAAAATATCTTAACTTTTATGCAAGTTTAGTGCATTTATAAACTCGGTAACCTTTTTTACCATAAAGAGTAGTAATATTTGCAAAAATTTCTTCTAATTTCTTCTTAGTTGATTCGGCTCCTTGTTGCATCCTAATAACGACATATAAATCTCCATTTACATTTAAGTTATCATATGCATCTTGGTAAAGTTTGAAAATATTTTCTTTTCCTGTTCTAATTGGTGGGTTAGTAATAATAACGTCTGCATTTACTTTTACATTTTCAAATAAATTAGATTCAAAGACTTCAATTTTAACATTGTTTTTCCATGCATTTCTTCTTGTTAAATCGACTGCCCGTCTATTTATGTCATAAGCGAAAATCGCTTTATTAGGGTATTTATAAGCCATCGCTATTGCAATAGGTCCATACCCACAACCCATGTCTATTACAGTGTGCTTGTCATCTTTTATATCAACACTTTCAATTAAAACTTTAGTTCCAAAGTCAAGTCTTTTTTTACTAAATACACCATGATCAACTAAAAAGAAAAAGGAGTTATTTAAGATTTCTATTTCAATTTCTTTAATGTCTGATTTTAAGTTTGGGTCGTTTTTGAAATAATGACTCATAATATTTTCCTCCTTTTTATTCTTAATAGTTATTATAATGATAAAAAGCCTATAAAATAGGCTTTCATTTAAATTAGTTAGTTACTAGATTATTTAACTTCAACTGATGCACCAGCAGCTTCTAATTTTTCTTTGTATGCTTGTGCGTCATCTTTGTTAATTTTTTCTTTTAATACTGAGTTTGGAGTTTCAGTAACTTTCTTAGCATCTGCTAATCCAAGTCCTGTAATTTCTCTAACTACTTTAATAACTGCAATTTTGTTTGCTCCGAAGTCTTTTAAGATAACATCGAATTCTGTTTTTTCTTCTGCTTCTTCAGCTGCTGCAGCTGGTCCGGCAACTGCAACTGCAGTTGGATCGATTCCAAATTCTTCTTTTAATCCGTCTACTAATTCTTTAATTTCAAGTAAAGTCATTTCTTTTAATGCTTCTACAAATTGTTCTTTTGTTAATTTTGCCATTTTAATTTCCTCCTAAATTAATTATTTTCTTGTTCTACTAGCATGTTAAGTCCAATAGCAATATCTCTTACTGGAGCTAACATTCCTGCTGCTAACATAGTTAATAAAGTTTCTCTTGATGGTAAGCTTGCAAGCGCAATAATACCAGCTGCGTCTACTACTTTTCCTTCGATTACACCAGCTTGAACTTTAATCTTCTTGTTAGCCTTTGCAAAGTCTACTACGATTTTTGCTGGGGCTACGACATCGTCAAATCCCATAACAATTGCTTTTGCACCAACTAAGTCTGATGCTAATTCTCCAATACCAGCAGCTTCTGATGCACGGCGTGAGATGTTGTTTTTATAAACTCCAATTTCACAACCTGCTTCTCTAAGTAATACTCTTAACTTAGTGAATTGTTCTACTGTTAATCCTGGATAATCAAAAGCAACAATCGTTTTCGCTTCATTAAATTTTGCAGTTAATTCTTCAACTGCTTTGGCTTTTTTTGCGACTGATTCTCTCATTTAATTACCTCCGTGTAATAAAAAGTCTCTTTTAGCCAACATGACAAAAGAGACAATTCTTACTTTAATTAGAAATGTACCTCGGTAGGATCATTAAACCTAGGGTCCCTACTGTCTTTGGCTACTATTAATTTTAATTTATTATTGTGTTTTTATTTAAGGGTTTCTAGGTCAACACGAATCCCAGGTCCCATTGTTGATGAAATAGTTACATTTTGAACATATACACCTCTAACTGTTTGAGGTCTAATTCTTAAAATTGTTTGAGCAACTGCTCTAACGTTTTCAACTAATTGTTCATCAGTAAATGACACTTTTCCAACTGCAGTATGAATATTACCAAATCTGTCTACGCGATATTCAACTTTACCAGCTTTAATCTCTTTAACAGCATTTGCAATGTCTTGAGTAACTGTTCCAGTTCTTGGATTTGGCATTAGGCCTCTTGGTCCTAATAACTTACCATGACGACCCAATTTAGCCATCATATCTGGAGTTGCTACCATTACATCAAATTCAAACCAACCGCCGGCAATTTTATTAATTAATTCATCGTCACCGACAAAATCTGCACCAGCATCTAAAGCTTCTTTTGCTTTTTCGCCTTGAGCGATAACAACAACTCTTGCTTCTTTACCAGTTCCGTGTGGCAATACTAATGCTCCACGTAAGTTTTGTTCAGCTTTTCTAGGATCAAGGTTTAATCTAAATGAAACCTCAACAGTTGCATCAAATTTAACATAGTTAACTTTTTTCATTAATGCAACAGCTTCCTGGATCGAATAAAGATTAGTGCGGTCTACTTGTTGTAAAGCATCAACATGTTTTTTGCCTTTTTTCATATTCTTCTTCCTCCTAAATGTGGTCATAGCGGGAATTCCTCCCACAATTAAGAACCATTTATTTTTTTAGTCTACGATTTTGATACCCATTTGGCGTGCTGTTCCAGCAATAATTTTCATTGCTTGTTCAACAGTATACGCATTTAAATCTGGCATCTTCATTTCTGCAATTTTTGCTAATTCAGCTTTAGTGATAGTGGCTACTTGTTTTTTGTTAGGTTCGCCTGATCCTTTATCTATCTTAGCAGCTTTCTTTAACAAGTCACTTGCAGGTGGGGTTTTAGTAACAAAGCTAAAAGTTCTGTCGTCATATACATAAATAACAACAGGAATGATATACCCCATTTGGTCTCTTGTTGCGTCGTTAAATTGTTGTACAAACTGCGGAATGTTAACTTGTGCTTGTCCTAACGCAGGTCCAACTGGTGGAGCTGGCGTTGCTCTTCCGGCAGGTATTTGTAATTTAAGTTCGCGTACTACTTTTTTTGCCATAACACATCCTCCTTCAAAAGTGTGATAAGTATGTGGTTTTACGGAAACGTAAATTTCCTTCCACTACGGTGTGTTTTTTACACGCTTATTTATTTTATCATTATTGTATTATAAATACAAGCAATATAATCATATTATTGTTTTTAAATAAAAACAGGGGAAATCCCCTGTTAAATTATTTAAATTCTTTAATGTCGTAGACACTAAATTCAGTTGGTGTAGCTTGTTGGAAAATATCAATTGATACAATCGCAATTTCTTGCTCATTATCAACTGAGATAACACGGCCAGTTGTTCCTTCCATAACGCCTTTAGTAACGATAACTGTCTTACCAACTAAATTGTCAAATGATGGTTT
>JAAYNT010000084.1 GCA_012520715.1 Acholeplasmataceae bacterium | reverse complement strand
TTATAGCAAAATACCAGCCTTTACATTATAAATATGTTATAATTAAGATAACGAAAAACGTTTCTAAAGGAAGTGAATTATGAAAAGAATTAGATTTTTTGCGCTTGGTGGACTGGGCGAAAACGGAAAAAATATGTACGCAGTCGAAGTTGAAAATGAAATTTTCATCTTAGATGCGGGTTTAAAATATCCAACTAATGAATTATATGGGGTAGATGAGATAATTCCGGATTATAAAATGCTTGTAAGAGCTAAAAGAAGAATTGTCGGTATTTTTATCTCACATGCACACGAAGATCATGTTGGAGCATTGCCTTATATGTTAAAAGACTTAGAAGTTCCAGTTTTTGGAACTCCTTTAGCACTAGCTTTTATTAAAGATAGTTTAGTTGAAGCAGGATATGATTTAAATGATTATACGTTTGTTACAGTAAATCCAGATCAAACACTACCATTTAATAATGCTAATGTTACATTTTTTAATACAACTCACTCAATTCCAGAATCAGTAGGAATTGCAATTGAAACAGAAGAAGGTTCAGTTGTTTATACAAGTGAATTTACCTTTAATCAAGGTAGTGATGAAAGATATTGGACTAACTTTAAAAAGATTAATGAAATAGCTAATAGAGGTGTTCTAGCACTTTTAATTGAATCAGTAGGATCATATCATACTGGATTTAAAAATATTGATATTTTAAGAAGTAAAATTGAAAATTATTTCTTACAAGCCAGAGGCAGAATAATCGTATCATTATTTGCATCAGATATTCAAAAAATCCAGTGGGTAATTAATATTTCCTTGCAACATAAGAAAAAGATTGCAGTAATTGGTCGTAAGGCTCAAAGAATTGTTGATATCGCACTACAAAATGGTTATTTAGATGTTCCAAAAGATGCCTTAATTAATTTAAGATTTATTGATGATAAACATAAAAACAATCAAGAAGATTTAGTATGTATCGTTATTGGAAAGCGTCATGAACCGTTTTACATGCTTCAAAGAATGGCTAAAAAAATAGATAGATTAGTACATATCGAATCAGATGATACAATTATTTTACTAACGCCACCAATACCAGGTACAGAAACTATGGCAGCAAGAACACTAGATGTTTTATATCGTGGCGATTCTAAAATTAAGTTAGTAGATCGTAAATTACTATCAACATCTCACGCTTCATCAGAAGAAGTGAAGATGATGATAAATTTATTTAGACCTAAATATATTATTCCAGTTATTGGAGAGTATCAACATCAAGTAAGAGTTCAAAAACTAGCAACCGAAATTGGCTATGATCTTAATGACATTTTAGTAATGGATAATGGTGATGTTGCAACCTTTGAAAAAGGAAAATATATTATTGGCAGTCAAGATATTAGAACCGGCGATATTTTAATTGATGGTACTCCACTTGAAGATAATAACGACATTATTTTAAGAGACCGTGAATTATTAGCTGAAAATGGTGTAATCTTAGTAATAGCTAATGTTAATGCTAAAACACGTCAAATTATTGATGACGATATTGAAGTAATTGCTAAAGGATTTACATATCACCAAGAAGTAGGTAACTTACTTGAAGATTTAAAAGATATCTTTTTAGAGGTAAGTAAAAAAGAATTAATAGGTAGATATATTGACTGGAATAACTATAAGCGTAATTTTAGAAATGAAGCTAGCCGCTATATTTATCAAAAGATTAGAAGAAACCCAATTATTATACCAGTAATTATTGGTACAGATTTTTAATTTAATATAAGAAATGCCCCCTGGAATGTTCCAAGGGGCATTTTTATTATTTAATATTTTTAATTTTATTAATTTCATCAAACCTAACTTTTAAAGCATTCTCATAAGGTGATTCATCTTTAGGCTCATAATAAATAGTTCCCCTAATTTTATCAGGAAGATAAGTTTGAGGATTAATTGAACCAACATCGTCATGAGGATAGTGATAAATATCAGGATTTTTTCTGATTGCTTTGTTATCAGCATGATCTGGAATTAAGCCAGTATCTTTATTCATAACATCATGCATTGCCTTGTCAATTGCAAGCATGGCGGAATTAGATTTTGGACTAAGTGCCATCTCAATTACAACTGATGCAAATGGCATTTTGGCCTCAGGTAGGCCAACCTTTCTTGCAACATCACATGCTGCAACTACTTTAGGGGCAAGATTTGGGTTGGCAAGGCCAATATCTTCATAAACAATTACCATTAATCGTCTAGCAATTGATTCTAAATCGCCTAGTATTAATAGTTTAGCAAGATAGAAAATACTTGCTTGAACATCAGAGCCTCTAATTGATTTTTGTAGGGCTGATAATAACTCATAAAAATTATCTTCACCACCATCAAGAAGTAAGTTTGGTTTACCCATAGTTGCTCTTACTAAGTTAGCAGTTAAAATATCTCCATCTTCTAAAACTAAAGAAGTAGCTTCTAATAAGTTAAGAGCACTCCTGACTTCATGATTTGCAAATCTAACAATTAAATCCATTGCCTCTTCATCAATACCAAATCTAACATCTAGCTCTCTTTGTCCTTTTAAGATAACTTTTTTAATATCTTCATCAGATAAATCATTAACTTGATATAAATGACAACGAGATCTAACAGCTGGATTAATATTTTGATATGGATTTAAGGCAGTTAACCCAATAATAGTTACTTTTCCGTTTTCAACAAAAGGCAGTAAATAATCTTGAATATCAGCTTTCATCCGGTGAATCTCATCAATAATTAATAAGATATCATGATAAGTTGTTGTTCTAATGATATCCATTAATTTTGCTTTATTATCAGTAGAAGCATTAAAAAAGTATGTATCTAACATTGATTGCTCACTAAAGATAGTGGCAATTGTAGTTTTTCCTGTTCCAGGATTACCATACAAAATAAAAGATAAATACTTTTTTTGTTCTAACATTTTAGTTATAATACCGTTTTTACCAACTAAATGGTCTTGACCAACTACTTCATCAAACGTAGTTGGACGTAAGCGAAATGCTAATGGTTTCATATTATCACCTATATATATTATAACCTATATGTTGATAATATTATATAAATAGAGTAAAATATATAAGTAAACGCAAGTATAGAAAAGGGGAAAAACAAATGAAAAACAAACTAGATTTGAAAGATTATATTGCCAGTGTGCCAGGATTTCCAAAAGAAGGGATTTTGTTTCGTGATATTACACCACTAATGTTAGACGGCAAGGCCTTTAAACAGGCAGTTTCAGAAATTACTGAATTTGCTGAAATCTTAGGAGCTGAAGTTATTGTTGGACCAGAAGCTAGAGGATTTATTTTTGGTTGTCCAGTAGCTAATGAATTAGAAATTGGATTTGCACCAGTTAGAAAACCAGGCAAATTACCAAGAGAGGCAATTAGTGTTTCATATGATTTAGAATATGGATCAAATGAATTGTCAATGCACAAAGATGCTGTTAAACCAGGTCAAAGAGTAATCATCGTTGATGATTTACTAGCAACTGGTGGAACAGTAAAAGCAACTATTGATTTAGTAAAAAAACTGGGAGGAAGAGTAGTAGGTGCTGCTTTTTTAATTGAACTGACTGAATTAAAAGGCCGTGATTTAATTAAAGACGTACCAATTCTTACACTAATTTCATACTAAAATCAAAAGAGGAGATCATATGGTAGACGATCAATTATATTTGTCACTACAAGAAAAATTTAATATATACATCAAAAAGCCAGAAGACGTTGCCTTAATTGAAAAAGCCTATGTGTGGGCTAAAAAATATCATGAAGGACAAGAACGTAAAGGGGGCGGTGCTTATATTACGCACCCAGTTGCGGTTGCAACAATTCTTGCAGAACTGCGTGCAGGCCCTGCAACTATTGCTGCAGCATTACTACATGATACGGTTGAAGATACTGAGTTAACATTAGAAGATATCACAAGAGAGTTTAGTCCAGAGATATCAAAATTAGTTGATGGCGTTACTAAGTTAAGTAAGCTTCAGTTTAAGATGAATGTTAGTCAAACTGAAAATCAACAAAAAATGTTACTAGCAATGGCTAATGATGTTAGAGTAGTTTTAATAAAAATAGCGGATAGACTTCATAATTTAAGAACGTTTAAATATTTAAGAGAAGACCGCCGTTTTGCTATGGCTGAAGAAACACTTGAAATTTATGCACCACTAGCACACAGGCTAGGGATGTTTAGAATTAAAGCTGAAATGGAAGATACAGCTTTAAAAGAAACAAACCCAGAGATGTATTACTACGTCTCCGGTTTAGTTCAAGAAAGAAAATCAGAGCGTGAAGATGCCATTAATCAAGTTATTGCTGATATTACAAAATTACTTGAACAAAATGGCATGAAAGACTTTGAAATCAAAGGCCGTATTAAAAACATTCACTCAATTTATAAAAAGTTAGTTTACCAAATGCGTGACTTTGAAGATATTTATGATCTCTTAGCAATTAGAATAATTGTTGATAAAGTTGAAAACTGTTATCACGCACTTGGTTTAATTCATGCAAACTTTACACCAATTCCAAAAAGGTTTAAAGACTATATCGCTATGCCTAAACCTAATATGTATCAATCACTACACACAACAGTAATCGGTCATGATAGTACATTATTTGAAGTTCAAATTAGAACTCATGAAATGGATGAAATTGCTGAATTGGGGGTTGCAGCACATTGGGCGTATAAAGAAACTATAAACTATTCACACGAAAAAGAACAATATGAAATGGTTCAAAAAATGCGTTGGTACGCTGATTTATTAAGAATTTCAGCAGAATCAGAAGAACTAAACGATGCTGATACATTTGTTGAAACAGTTAAAACTGATATCTTATCAGCCAACGTCTACGTATTTACGCCAACTGGTGAAGTAAAAGAATTGCCAAGAGGATCAACTCCAATTGATTTTGCTTATTCAATTCACTCAGAAGTTGGAAATACAATGGTTGGAGCAACCATTAATAACAAAATTGCACCAATTGACCAGGAATTAGTTACTGGTGATATTGTTAGTATTAAAACTAATAAAAACTCAAAACCAAACGAAGGTTGGTTAAAAATAGTTAAATCATCTCAAGCTCGTAATAAAATTAGAGCTTATTTAAACGTTGTCAACAGAGATCGTTTAATTGCACAAGGTAAGGAGCTAATCGAAAGAGAATGTAGTAAAGTTCCAATTGCAATGCCTAGTGATGAATTTGTTAAAGAAAACTTCCAAAAACAAAAACTAACAGATGTTACAAGCCTATACTTAGAAGTTGGAAAAGGCATGATTTCACCAAAGACAGTTGTTGCTAAACTTCAAGGTAAAGAAATAGACCGTGAAAAACTACTGCAACGTCAAATGAAACGTGCTACTCAACAAATTATTACTCAAAGTGATACCGGAATATTTGTTGAAGGATTATCTAATCCGCAAGTAAAACTTGCTAATTGTTGTAATCCAGTTAACCGTGATAATATCATTGGTTATGTATCTAAAAATAGTGGTATTGTAGTTCACACTAAAGAATGTCCAAACCAAGAGGGATTAGATCCAAAACGATTTATCGATGTTAAATGGGCTGATAATATTAGTAGAAAATATGGAACATGGATAAAAATCCTTGGTGCATCTAGAAATAATATGTTAACTGATATTATTACAACCATTAACTCTCAAGCAATTTCAATTGCTGAGATGAATGCAAGCACACCAACTGTTTTTGAATTTTCAGTTAGTGTAAAAGTGTTAGTTACTGACTTACAAGCACTTGTTTCACTAATTTCAAATTTAAGAAAAGTTGAAGGCGTATATTCAGTTCAAAGGGGAATCAATTAATGAGAGCAGTAGTTCAAAGAGTTAAAAGAGCCAAAGTATTAATAAATGATGAGGTATATACTGAAATTAAACAAGGCTTTTTAGTTTATTTAGGAATAAGTGATAGTGATACAATTGATGAAGTTAATAAACTAGCTCATAAAATAAGTAATTTAAGAGTATTTGAAGACGAAGAAGGTAAAATGAACTTAAACTTAAATCATGTAAGTGGTGAAATTTTAGTAGTTTCACAATTTACGCTTCATGCTGATATGAAAAGAGGACACCGTCCTTCATTTATAAAAGCAGCAAGACCAGAAGTTGCGATACCTCTTTATGAAGCTTTTATTAAACAGTTAAGAAAAAACCACGAAGTTAAAGAAGGTATTTTTGGTGCTAATATGGACATTGCATCAGTAAATTCGGGCCCAGTTACCTTAATTTATGAAACGGAGGAGTTATAATGCATTATAAAGTAAAAGGAACATACGACTTACTACCTAATGATTCGGTTAAATGGCAATATGTTAGCCGCAAATTAGCAAGTATATTTAGTCGTTACAACTATCATGAGATAAGAACTCCAATTATGGAATACTCAGAAGTAATTCACCGCCAAGGTGAATTTTCTGATATGGTTCAAAAAGAAACATATAATTTTGTTGATAAAGGAAATCGTAATATTACACTTCGCCCAGAAGCAACTGCTGGAATTATGCGAAGCATTATTGAAAATAAAAGCTACGCTCAAACTGATTTATTAAAATATTACTATATTGGACCAAATTACCGTTATGAAAGACCTCAAAAAGGTAGATTTAGAGAATTTTATCAATTTGGTGTAGAAGCGGTAGGACTAAAAAGTCCTTATTTAGATGCAGAAGTAATTATGCTAGCGTCTGATATTATTTTAGAGTTCGGTCTTGATGGTGTCTTAATTAAAATTAATTCACTTGGTGATGATTTATCAAGATCAAATTATCAAAAAGCGTTAGTTGACTATTTTACAAAACACACTAGTGATTTATGCGGAGATTGTAATAACCGCTTAAACACTAATCCGCTTAGAATATTAGATTGTAAAGTTGATTTTGGTAAACCAGTTTTACTAAACGCACCAAAGTCAGTTGATTATTTAACTAAAGAATCAAAAGAACATTTTGAAACTGTCTTAAAGGTACTAGCTGATAATAATGTTAACTATGAAGTAGATCATAACTTAGTTAGAGGCATTGATTACTACTCAGAAACGGTATTTGAAGTTCACGCTAACATTAAATCATTTGGTAATGCTAATACATTAGCTGGTGGCGGTTGTTATGATAATTTATCAAAAGATTTAGGAGGACCTGAATTATCAGGGGTTGGCTTTTCATTTGGAATGGAAAGATTTATAGAAGCTCTAGAAGTGTCAAACGTCTTACCAGATTTAAAACATAACTTAGATGCCTATTTAATCGCGTTTTCAGATGACTTTAAAGGATATACAGCTAATGTATTAAAAGCTTTAAGAGATGAAGGTTTATTAGCTGAAATGGACTATGACAATAAAAGTTTTAAATCAAAACTACGTAAAGCTTTATCTAATGAACCTAAGTTTTTAATCTTCATCGGTGAAGATGAAGTTAAAAACAATAAATTATCAGTTAAAAATACTAAAACTGAAGTTCAAGAAGAAATGACTTTGAGTGATTTTTTAAAACTACTAAAGGGAGAATGAAGATGAAATACACACATAACAATAACGAACTAAGAATAAAAGATATTAATAAAAAAGTAGGATTAAGAGGCTGGGTTTCAAGAAAAAGAAACTTAGGCGGCTTAATTTTTATTGACTTAAGAGATATGCACGGCATTACCCAATTAGTAGTAGCTCCGGAAAATGAAAACTACGAAACAGCACAGATGCTTCGTAATGAATATGTAATTGAAGTAGAAGGTAAGGTAATTGAGCGTGTTAGTAAAAATAAAAATATGCCAACTGGTGATATTGAAATTGAAGTAATAAAATTAAACTTACTATCAAAAGCTGAAAACCCACCAATGATTATTCAAAATGAAACAGACGCTTTAGAAGAGTTTAGATTAAAATATCGCTATTTAGACTTGCGTCGTCCAGTTCAACAAAACTATTTAATTAAAAGAAGTCAAATTGTTCAATCAATTAGAACTTCATTAATTAATAATGGTTTTTTAGAAATTGAAACACCAATTTTATCAAAATCAACACCAGAAGGAGCCAGAGATTATCTTGTACCATCAAGGCTTCATGAAGGTGAGTTTTATGCACTTCCACAATCACCACAAATTTATAAACAATTATTAATGATTTCAGGATTTGAAAAGTATTATCAAATCGCTAAATGTTTTAGAGATGAAGATTTAAGAAGTGACCGTCAACCTGAGTTTACTCAAGTTGATATTGAAGGTGCTTTTGTTAGTGAAGAAGATATTTTTAAATATATTGAAGATTTATTTTATAACTTATTCAAAGATGTTATGAAAATGGAAATTGAAGTTCCATTTTTAAAAATGAAATATGACGATGCAATTAGCAAATATGGTAGTGATAAACCAGAGATGCGTTTTGCAAACTTAATTGAAAGTTATAATTATTTAATTAGAGAAGATATTCCACTATTTAATGGTGTTGATCATGTAAGAGGAATCGTATTTGAAAACGCACAATCAATAACTAGAAGAGTAATTGATTCTTTAACAGAAGTAGTAAAGAAAAATCACGGAGATGCGCTTGCTTTTATAAGACATAACGGCAGTGAAGTTACTGGTAGCATTGCTAAGTTTTTAAATGAAGATGATTTAGCTAAAATTAACTTAGAAAAAGATGAAATCTTATTTTTAGTACCAGGCAAGTATGAAAATGTTAGTAAAGCCTTAGGAGCATTAAGATTAGAAGTAGCTAAGTTACTGGATTTAATTCCAGAAAATGATTATAAGTTTTTATGGGTTACTGACTGGCCACTACTTGAATATGACAGTGAAGAAGAAAGATTTTATGCAGCACATCACCCATTTACTGCACCGAAATCAGTAGAAGACCTTAAAAACAATCCAAAAGAAGTTCGTGCTAGAGCTTATGATATTGTTTTAAACGGTTATGAAGTTGGTGGTGGATCAATTAGAATTCATAATCAAGATGTGCAACAGCTAATGTTTGAAACATTAGGCTTATCAAATGAAGATATTAAAGAAAGATTTGGCTTTTTCGTAGAAGCCTTAAAATATGGAACACCGCCTCATGGTGGGATTGCACTTGGTTTAGATAGAATTGTTATGATTTTAACAAACACTACTAACATTCGTGATGTTATTGCGTTTCCAAAAACACAAAATGCAAGAGACATCATGAATCAATCACCAAGTTCTGTTGAGTTAGAACAGCTAGAAGAGTTACACATAAAGGTATCTAAAAATGAAAAGAACTGATTATATATCTTGGGATGAATATTTCATGGGTGTTGCTAAATTATCAGCACGCCGTAGTAAAGATCCAAACACTCAAGTTGGAGCTTGTATAATTAATGAAGATAAAAGAATTATCGGTATTGGTTATAATGGGCTTCCTTGGGGTTGTGATGATGATGAGTTTCCATGGGGCAACCAAGGAAACTTAATTGAGACAAAGTATCCATATGTAGTTCACGCTGAAGCAAATGCCATTTTAAATGCAACAACTAGCTTAAAAAATGCCACACTTTATGTCTCTTTGTTTCCTTGTCATGAATGTATGAAATTAATTATTCAATCTGGAATAAAAGAAATCGTTTATGAAGACAATAAGTATGAAGGAACAGACTCAATAAAAGCTTCAGTTAAAATGGCAAAATCAGCAGGAATTAAGCTAAGACAATTATGAGCGATAAACTAAGGAAAATATTAATAACATTTAGTTTTTCATTTGTTTTACTATTTATATCACTTACTATTCCAACAAATTTTGCATCTGTGATGCCAGGAACTATGAGTGAAGTATCTTCAAACATAAAAATTGATGGAGTAGAAAATGCTAAGAACATTTATACAACATCAGTTTATTATCAAACTAGAATGGTTCCACTTATCAGGATGATTTTAGAAGCTGATAATAAAAATGATATCTATCCAATGACACCATATGAATCTAGTTTGTCTAGTATTGATGATTATAAAATGGGACAAATATCTAAAAAATATTCGTATTACTCATCAATAATTAATGCATATAAAGAAGCAAGTAAAGTAGATTCTAGTATTACTATTAACTATGAAGTTGATGGGTTGTTGTTATACTACAGACCATCAAGAATGATTGATTTACAAATTGGAGATCATATTATTAAAATTGATGGTGTAGAAGTAAATGAAGATAACTACAAAGAAGTTATTAGGGAATCTAGAAAAGATAACTTACCTATTACTATAAAAAGAGAAGATCAAATTATTGAATATGTTGTTAAATATACAAAAGATGATCCTACATATATTTCTTTTTATCCTAATATTGTAGTTAGTAGTAGTAATCCATCATTTGAATTACCAGGTCTTGACTCGACAACTGGTGGCCCAAGCGGTGGACTTATGCAAACAATTAATATTTATGTAAGTTTACTAAATCTAAACCTAGGTGATTTAAAAATTGGCGGAACAGGTACCTTAAATTTAGACGGAAACGTCGGGAAAATTGGTGGTGCAGTTCAAAAAATACACACTGCAAACGCATATAAAATGGACGTGTTCTTTATAGCACTTTCTAACCATAGTGAAGTCGTAGAACTTAAAAAGAATTTTGACTATTATCCAGTTGAAAATCTTGCGGAAGCTATACAAATATTAAATACAAAAATTATAAAATAAACGGAAAAAATATTTTAAAATAAAAATACGCGTGTTTATATTTACTAAACATAGAGGTGAACATTATGATAATAGGCTTAATTTTAATTTTATTAGTAGTTGGTCTTGATCAAGCTACTAAATATACTGCCCAACATTTCCTGGCTGCATCAGGTGAAAAAGTAGTAATTATTAAAGGAGTTTTAGAATTTGAATATTTTCAAAACTCAGGAGCAGCTTGGGGCATTTTAGAAGGTAGAACTCTTATTTTCTTTATAATAACAATTATTGCTTTAATTGGATTTGGTTATTTATTTACTAAATCTAATTTTAAAAGAAAAAAAGTTTATTCTATTTCAATTGCTCTATTAATTGCTGGAACATTTGGTAATGCAATTGATAGAATGTTGTTAAAATACGTTATTGACTTTTTACATGTTCCATTTTTAACACCAATATTAAATGCAGTAGGACTATCTAATTTTTGGTTTAATATTGCCGATTTAGCTCTTACTATTGGGATTATTATGTTAGCAATTGATCTGATATTTTTAGAATCAAGAAGAAGTAGGGAAAGGGATCAATCAGTTTATGAGAGATTGGACAATCAAAGAAACAACGAATCTTAGTAGAATCGATGTTTTTTTGCAATCAGAAACTGAATTTTCAAGAAATTATATTCAAAACCTAATTAAAGAAGGTTTAGTTTTAGTTAACGAAAAAACAACCAAAGCTAACTATAATATTAAACCTGGTGACGTGGTAGTAATGGTAA